>JBCBUN010000354.1:0-2828 GCA_039818145.1 Pseudomonadota bacterium | reverse complement strand
TGATGACGAGCTATCGCCGGGTCTGCACCTGGTAAAGAACCATGAGGCCGACATCATCAAGAGTGCGGAAGCCAACACGCTCGTAGAAAGGTCCATTCCAGGCCACATCGGTGAACGTCGAAAGGGTGACAGCGTCAAGCCCGCGCGCCGCAGCTTCAGCACAGACAGTCTCAATCAGTGCTTTGCCCAATCCCTTGCCGCCATGCTCGGGTACCATTGCCAATTCGTAGAGATGCAATGTCCTGTCAAGAACACCGCATGTGGCAAACCCAATGGGTGTATCACTAGCATCGACCATCAAGAAGCAGAGATTCTGATTGATATGTGCACGGAACAATTGCGGAGAGCCCGCTTCGTGCCCATTCACTTCAGGGTGGTTCGACTCTAGGAAGAGCGCTCCTGCACGGTCTTCAATATCGGGCAGTTGAGGCGCTTCGGCTATGTCGGCCTGACGAACAGCGTAACCTTCTGGGAGTGGCGTGTGAGCTATGGATCTCATCCTTTCAAAAGTGAGCGTGTCGCGGCCGCCACGTCAGCCTGACGCATCAGACTTTCGCCGACCAGATATGTCCGTACGTTGGCCCCGGCAAGACGCAAAACATCGCTGTGGTCTGCAATGCCGCTTTCACCCACAACGAACCTGTCACCTGTGACTTTCGGTGCCAGTTCTTCTGTTGTCGCCAGCGTTGTTTCAAACGTCCGCAGATTGCGATTGTTGATGCCAATCATCCGGCAGTCGAGCTTGAGCGCACGAGCCAGTTCATCGGCGTCATGCACCTCAACCAGGGCGTCCATGCCATGGTCGCGCGCTGCAGCGGCAAGGTCAGCTGCCTCTGCGTCGGTAGTGCAAGCCATGATGATGAGAATGCAATCCGCACCCATCGCACGGGCTTCTGCCACCTGGTAAGGCTCAAACATAAAGTCCTTGCGCAATACCGGCAGGCAACAGGCGTTGCGCGCGGCGACCAGATAGTCCGGCTTGCCTTGAAAGGATGGAGCGTCCGTTAGAACAGACAGGCACGTTGCCCCGCCATCTTCGTACGCCTTGGCATGGGCCGGTGGGTCAAAGTCCGCGCGGATAAGACCTTTTGAGGGGCTGGCTTTCTTGATTTCGGCGATCAGCCCGTAGCCCGATAACTGAGCGGTTTCAAGCGCTTTGGCGAACGGGCGCACGGCCGGGGCGTCAGCCGCCTGCTTCTCAAGCTCAGCCATTGGCATCGCTTGCTTGGCTGCTGCGATTTCCTCGCGCTTATACGCTGCAATCTGGGAGAGGATGTCCATCTTCACTCTGCCTGATTGCTCGATGCAACAAGTGCATCAAGCGCAGCCTTGGCTTTGCCGTCATCAATGGCAGCTTCGGCCTGTTTGGCGCCCATCTGAAGTGTGTCAGCTTTGCCTGCAACCTTGAGTGCCGCAGCAGCGTTGAGAACAACAATGTCACGATAGGCACCGGACTGGCCGTCCAGAAGAGCACGCAATGCATCCGCATTCTCGCTCTCGTCGCCGCCCACAAGCGCCTTCGGGTCAGCGCGCGTCAGCCCTACATCTTCCGGGGATACTTCATAATTGCGCACGACGCCGTCGGATAATTCACTGACATAGCTGACGCCAGTCGTTGTGAGTTCATCCAGGCCATCAGATCCGTGGGCGATGATAGCGTGAGTGGCTCCAAGGTTCTGCAGCACATGGGCTAAAGGTTCGCACCATTCGCGCGCAAACACGCCGACGAGTTGCCGTTTGGTGCCTGCAGGGTTTGATAGCGGGCCAAGCAAGTTAAAGATCGTTCGTGTGCCCAGCTCCGTTCGGACCGGGCCAACATGTTTCATCGCGGCGTGATGCTGCGGAGCAAACATAAAGCCCAGTCCGGCGGTCTCGATGCACCGTGCAATGGCTTCCGGGCCAAGCTCCAGCTTGACGCCAAGAGCGCGCAAGACATCTGCCGAGCCGGACTTGGACGTCAGGGCCTTGTTGCCGTGCTTAGCTACCTTGACGCCTGCGCCTGCAGCTACAAAGGCAACCGCGGTTGAAATGTTGTAAGTGCCTGAAGCGTCACCGCCGGTGCCACACGTATCAATGGCATCAGCCGGCGCGGGCACATGCAGCGCCATTTCACGCATGACACCAGCCGCACCAGTAATCTCGTCCACGGTTTCTCCGCGCACGCGCAGCGCCATCAGGAAGGCGCCAATCTGCGCCGCGGATGCTTCTCCCGACATGATGAACTCGAACGCCGACTTGGCATGGGCGGCGTCCAGCGCATTGCCCGCGCCCACATGGGCAAGAATGGTTTTGAAGTCGCTCATGCTGGTTCCGTTTCCCGCGCCTCATTGAATTGCGCAGCGATATCGAGAAAATTTTTCAAAAGGGCGTGCCCGTGTTCCGATGCAATGCTCTCTGGATGGAACTGCACACCGTGGACCGGCTGGGTCTTGTGCTGAACGCCCATGATGATGCCGTCATCGGTTTCCGCCGTGACTTCAAGCTCATCCGGCAGGGTATCACGATCTACGAGCAACGAGTGGTAGCGCGTTGCCTCGAAGTCATTGTTGAGGCCCTTGAACAGGCCCTTACCGGTGTGATGCACCTTGCTCATCTTGCCGTGCATCAGCGTCGGCGCGCGCACGACCTTGCCGCCAAAAACCTGCCCGATGGTCTGGTGCCCAAGGCACACACCCATCAGGGGTACCTTGCCGGCGGCTTTCTCCGTCAGTTCCAGACAGATGCCTGCCTTGTCTGGATCACACGGGCCCGGCGACAGGACGATGGCCTCCGGCTTCATGGCCAGGGCTTCGTCGGCGGTGATCTTGTCATTGCGGACCACGCGCACA
>JBCBUN010000353.1:0-2833 GCA_039818145.1 Pseudomonadota bacterium | reverse complement strand
GTCATGGCAGACCCGCGAGCAAAGAAGGGCGGCAAATTCCAGCTGATCCGGCCCTTCAGATGCGCCGTCCCCAAAACCTGAGCCCGAACCTGAGCCCGATCCTGAGCCAGCACCAGCTGTATTGTCGTTCGTTGCAATTTCGCCCGTCATTACGCTGTTTCTCCCGCACCGTTCCGGCATTGGAACCGAATCATCAAGTCCAATTTTTGATACACTTCGCAGACCGATCGTGCAAAGAAGAGTGCCCTTCCCACCTATGGTGTTTGTCGCGCCCGGCGGACCCAAGCCGCCCCGTGACCGTGCGAACGCCAGACAGATCGAGCCCACCTGTGCCTGACACTTCATTGCTGACCGAACTTACTGATATCTCCATAGATGCCGGTGCGCGCATCATGACCCTGTATGAGCGCCCCATCAAAGTGACCGAGAAGGACGACAAATCTCCGGTCACCGAAGCAGATCAGGCCGCCGAGGACATCATTCTCGCCCGCCTCACCAAGGCGTTTCCGGATATCCCTGTGGTGTCAGAAGAAGCTGCAGCAGCCGGCCATGTGCCTGATTTCGGCGACAGGTTCTTTCTGGTGGACCCCCTGGACGGCACCCGCGAATACATCAAGCGCAACGGTGAGTTCACTGTGAACATCGCGCTTGTAGAGCAAGGCGTGGCAACGGCAGGCGTCGTCTACGCCCCGGCCAAGTCACTTCTCTATGCCGGTGCCAATGATCTTGGTGCGCATGAAATCAAGGTCGACGCACACAAGCCCGCAGATGCTGAAGCGCCGCGCACCATCACGACCCGGCCCATGCCGAAAGATGGTCTGGTGGCAATCGCCAGCCGCAGCCATCGTGATCAGAAAACGGAAGAATTCCTCAACCACTACAATGTGCGTGACATTGTGACGGCAGGGTCCTCGTTGAAGTTCTGTGTGGTTGCCCGTGGCGACGCAGACATCTACCCCCGCCATGGCCGCACCATGGAGTGGGACACAGCCGCCGGCCACGCGGTACTGACCGCAGCCGGTGGCACGATCACCCGCCTGGACGGGACACCGTTCCTATACGGAAAAAGTGCAGATGGGCTCGCAAACCCGTTCTTCATCGCCAAAGGCGATCCGACGGCGTACTAGCGCACAGGTCGCCTAGGCCCCGTCTCCGGCGGCAATCGCTTCCATCATGTCAAGATCACTGATTTCGACCCGATTGCCTTCCTTGAGGGTGATGACACCGCTGGTCTTGAGCTTGGTGATGGACCGGCTCACGGTTTCAACCGTCAGCCCCAGATAGTCCCCCATGTCACTCCGGCTCATGGGCACCCGCACCGGGTTGGCTTGTTCGCCACGGTCCTCAGACCTGCGGGACAGCCACAGCAAAAAAGACGCAATGCGTTCCTGCGCGGTCTTGCGACCCAGCAGCAGCATCTGCTCCTGCGCCACGGCAAGCTCCATCGACGCAAGGTTCAACAGCCGGTTGGAGAGTTTGGGGTAGGTGTCAATCAACTCCTGCATCTTGTCAGATGGCAGCGAGCACGCTTTCACCGGTTCAAGCACCTCAGCCGTATAGCCGTATTCAGCTGCTGGATTCATGCCCAGAAAGTCGCCCTTGAACAGAAAGCCGGTAATCTGCCGACGTCCATCGGGAAGCAGCTTGTAGAGCTTGAGGGCGCCCGCTTGAACAATGAAGCAGGCGCCTACGGAATCGCCTTCAAAAAACAGCGTGTCACCGGCCTCATAGGTATTGGTCTGCGTCAGTTGAGCCAGTCCGCCCAACTCGTCATCCGTCAGCACCGCACAGACAGCCTGGGTGCGCACGTCGCAGCTCACACAGGGGCTGGAAACGTCGCGCGGCAAAGCCGGGGCATAGCCGCCGCTGTCCGCAATATCCCTTAGTCCGGCATCGCCTGAAAAATCCGACATCGGCCCACCACAAAATTAGTTTTGTACAAATGATTTACGTCAAACCTACAGCGGGCACCGCCCTATGGGCAAGCAACGCCAATTGCCACACCTCCTGGTTGAGGCAGACAGCTCATTTTCGCCAATGGAAGTGAAAAGTGGCCGGCGGCGGCCTCCCAAATAGCCCCCCGACAGTCTGGGGGCCGCGCCGGCCTGGCCCTCGCGTCATCTGCCAAAGCAGGCTCACAAGGGACAGAACTGCATTTTCGGGCGACCTCTTAACCGCCAGAGGAGCGGCACGAGGCGAAACCCAACATGCGTGCTGGTCACCCCATGTGTCCCGAAGCGCCAGCATCGGGATGTGTGCAACGCCCATGCCGTGCGACAAACAAGCCATGGCCCGCACCAAAAGGTGTTGAAAAACTAGGAAAAATGAACAAACCAAAGCGCTGGCTGGTCATGCCTGTCGGCAGCTATTGACGGCCTGTCAGCCAACCTGGGCCAGGTGCACCGTCTCAATGCGGGACAACCGGCGAGCGGTCGCTACTTGCGCCGCCAGCCCGAGCCATCATTCACGTACTGTCCGGCGGGCGCCTGGCCAATGAGCTTGCTTCCGGCAAGCTGTTCAACAACCGACAGCGACGTGCCCTGCGACGCAGCGATTTGGCTGTACTGGGCCTTGCGTCCAAGGTTGACGCCATCGCCAAGCTGCTTCACCGCCGCTGATGGCGCCGAGGGATAGCCGATATAACCGGTGGACATTTCGCCGACCACGCCCTGCGCCTTCGCTTCGTCCAGCGTCAGGGCATAGGCGGGAGACAAGGCTGCAAAAGTGAGCGCGAGCAGAACAACAAAGCTGCCAAGCAGCGCCAGACGCGACAGCGATGCTGCCGAGTGAGCGCGCGAACGGGCGATGGAAAGTGCGGTCATGTTTTTCATCT
>JBCBUN010000352.1:0-2833 GCA_039818145.1 Pseudomonadota bacterium | reverse complement strand
CTGGAGTTGCCACCGACACCTACCGTGAAGCGGCTTTGGCACCGGCGCCGGCTCCACAACGCAGTTACGCGCCTGTGAGCGCAACAGGATATGCGGTGCAACTTGCAAGCTTCCGTTCTGAGGCTGAAGCCGCTCTGGCGTGGGAGAGTGTCCGGTCCTCCCACGCCACCACATTGCAGGACCGTGAGCACCTGGTGCAGCGCGCCGAAGTGCCCGGCAAGGGTACGTATTACCGCCTGCGCGTTGGCCCCATGGCGGGCAAGTCAACAGCCGCTGCCCTGTGCAATACGCTCAAAGCCGAAGGTCAGGATTGCTACGTCACCAAGTTGTAAGGTCCCACCTGAATGGTCTGTCGTTTACGGACCGTGTGGCGTGTGACTAGACTGCCCCGAATTTTATCGGGGAGATGATTGATGGTCGCACCACTCAAAAGTGAGTTTCTTTGTTCCATGGCGGCATCGCTTGATGCATCGCTGCCAGTTGGTGCGGGGCCCATCGGCAATCGCATGGTGGCGTATGTGGCCAGCGGCACGGTCGAAGGTGAGAAGCTCAAGGGCGAGATTTTGCCAGGCGGCGGCGACTGGGCCCTGGTGCGGCAGGATGGCTGCCTGGTTATTGATGTGCGCATCTGCATCAAGACCCATGACGGTGCGATCATCTATGTGACCTATGGCGGGCGGATGGACATACCCGCTGACCTTCAGCCCAAGGTGTTCAATCCGCAGACCGCTGAAAGCGTCGATCCGGCGGATTACTACTTCAGGACCTGTCCGCTATTTGAAACCGGCGACGAGCGTTATGCATGGCTCAACCGCATTCAGGCGGTGGGGGTTGGTCGTCTCACATCAACGGGCGTGAGCTACGACGTGCACCACATTCTCTAGATCGCCAATTCCTCCAGACGCACTGGACAGGTCGCGCGCACGACCTAGCTTTGCAGCCATGACAGATCATGACGACACGCCCCGGTCGGAAACCAGCCACGAAGCACAGGCGATCGCGACAGCCCGCACGCTGATTGCGCAATATGGTGAGGACGCACAGGTCATTGCCATGATGCGCGTATCTGAACTGGGTTTCTCAGGTGATATGGAAGGCTACACCCATTGGGAAATGGTGCTGGCTGCCGTCGAAGTCCTGACGGACGAAGCTGGGCCACCGCGCCTCGACTCCTAGCCGTCAACGCCGCTCTGGCCCGCATGTGATGACGGCCGGCTTGCTACATAGGCCGAACCAAACAGGCAAAGACAGACACCAAGCGTAGCCAAAGCCCAATGCATGTCGGCACCGAATATCATCCACGCGGACGCAAGACCCATGCTACTTAGCGCAAACAGCTTGGCGCGCGGCTTGATAACCCCATAAGTCTCCCACTCAACAATGAATGGGCCCAGCAGCTTGTTGGAAATCAACCAGTGATGCAGGGCAGGCGATCCCTTGGCAAAAGCCCAGGCGGCAACCAACAACGGGCCTGTGGTGGGGATAAGCGGCAGGAACACGCCAACGGCGCCAATCAGCAGAAATGTAATGCCGAGGGCGATCCACAGGCCGCGGCGGGACATGTGCAGCCAGCCATTGCGAAGCTCTTCCTTCACCGCCTCCTTGATGAGGCGGTCAGTTTCCGCAGGGTCTGTCTCGTCATCGTTGAGCCGCAAAAAGGCCTCCGCAGCAGCAGCTGCATCCCACATGCCCAAATTGTTGTGCGACATCGGTCATTCCCCCTAAACTCCCGGCCAAACGGGATTGAACAACACAAAACATGGGGAACGCGTTAATGACCCAGGACATCGGGATCACGTCGCTTGGCGGATACATTCCGCGCCTTCGCCTACAACGTAAGTCTGTTGCAGCCGCACACCAATGGCTGGCACCAAATTTAATGGGCAAGGCCAAGGGGGAACGATCCCTGGCAAACTGGGACGAAGACGCTCTCACCATGGCTGTTGAAGCCTCACGGGATGCCCTGGGGCGCGATGATGATCGCAGCCATATTGACGCTATTTACTTTGCCTCGACCACAATGCCGTTTTCAGACCGCCTTAACGCCGGGATGGTGGCAGCGGCGCTGACACTCGAAAGCGGCATTCAGTCGGCTGACATCGCATCGACCCAACGCGCGGGCACAACGGCACTCATTCAGGCCCTGAATGCAGTTGGCGCCGGCACTGCCAAGAACGCACTTATCGCCGCAGGTGAACATCGCCGGACACGGGCTGCGAGCACACAGGAAATGGACTTTGGTGACGCCGGTGCCGCAGTGACCGTCGGTGTAGAAAAGCTGATCGCCAAGTTCATCGGCAGCCATACGGAAACCGTCGACTTTGTTGATCACTTCCGCGGTGAGGGCGAAGAGTTTGACTACAACTGGGAAGAGCGCTGGATCCGTGACGAAGGCTTTTCCAAGATCGTGCCCAAGGCGATTGCAGCGGTTCTGGAAAAGACAGGTGTCAGCGCAGACGCCATTGATCACTTTGTGATGCCGTGCACGTTCCCGCGTTTGCCGGCCTCTCTTGCCAAGAAGTCCGGTATTGATCCTGACAAGGTGCGTGACAACCTGGCCCTTAACTGTGGTGAAGCAGGTGCCGCCCACGGGCTGGTCATGCTGGTGCACGCGCTGCAGGACGCCAAGCCCGGCGAGAAAATTCTTGTTCTCCAGTTTGGTCAGGGCTGCGACGCCCTTATCTTTGAAACAACTGATCTCATCGGCACCATGTCCGAGAAGCGCGGCATTACCGGATCTCTGGCGCAGGGCCGGGTCGAAGAGAACTACATGAAGCTGCTAGTGTTCAACGAGCTGGTTGAATGGGAGCAGGGCATGCGTCACGCATGCCCT
>JBCBUN010000351.1:0-2836 GCA_039818145.1 Pseudomonadota bacterium | reverse complement strand
GACGTCTATGATGTTGAGCGGGGTACCTTTCCCGACGCGGTGACGGCCGCTGACGGGTGGCTGATTACAGGGTCGGCATGCGGCGCATATGAGGATCATCCGTGGATACCGCCGCTGGAGGATTTCATTCGCAACGCACGGGCGCAGAGCGTTCGGACGATCGGCATCTGCTTTGGACATCAGGTGCTGGCCCAGGCCATGGGCGCACGGGTGGAAAAGTTCTCCGGCGGGCGCTCCATGGGCGCCGTCGGTTATGACCTGCCTGATACTGGTGAGGCGCTGACGCTTCTGGCGTTTCATGGAGACCAGGTGATGACGGTGCCGGACGGTGCCCGCCTCATCGCGTCCAGTTCCTTCTGCAGGATTGCCGGTCTGGCCTATGACGATGACACAGGCCGCCCCTGGGCCGTGAGCCTGCAGCCCCATCCAGAGTTTGATGCGCGCTATGAGGCAGACCTGATTGATGCCTATAGCGATGGTCTGCCGGAAGAAGCCGTCGCGGCGGCCAAGGCGTCGCTGACGTTGCCGCTCTCCAATGACACCGTGGCGGACCGCATGGCGGCGTTCTTCAAGACGGGTGTGTTTGACGCGCGTTAAAACGGTGTGCGTGCGAAATAGGTCATGGGCGTGCCGCCGTCCGGGTGGCGGAAGGTGAGGGCGAGGGCGTGCAATTGCAGGCGATCAGCTTTCGCCAGCACGTCATCATCGGCATAGAAGTTGTCGCCCAGGATGGGGTGGCCCAATTCGCACATGTGAACACGCAGCTGGTGTGAGCGCCCTGTTTCAGGGCGCAACAGCAAGCGGGTGATATCTGCTTCGCGGTCCATGACCTGCCAGTGGGTGATGGCGGGGCGGCCGGCGTTGTGATCCACCCTTTGTTTGGGGCGCTGGTCAGGGTCGGTGCCTAGGGGCAGGTCTATCGTGCCGCTGTCGCCTTCCACACGACCGTCAACACGGGCGACGTAGTGCTTGGTGGTGCGTCGGCTTTCAAACTGGCGGCTTAGATGGCGCTGGGCGCGGTGGTGGCGGCCCATGATGAAAACACCGGACGTGTCCTTGTCCAATCGGTGAATGAGCTTGATGCCGGGATATTGGTCTTCTGCGCGGTCGAGGAGACAATCCTCAAGGCCTGGTCGGTTGCCGGCCACGCTGAGAATGCCCGCCTGCTTGTTGAGGATCAGGAGATCGTCATCCACATGCAGCACATCCAGATAGGGCTCCATGGGAGGGGCATAGTCGAAGGGTCGCAAGGTGGCTGGTGTCATCTGGGGCGCGGCAATGCATCGAGAAAGGCCGCGAGCGTGCGTTCCACTTCCTTGCGGGTGCTGTCACCGAATTCGAGATGTAGGAATGCAGCTTCCGCCATGAGTGCATTCAGCATGCGCGCGGTGACCAGCGGATTGGACAGGGCAATTTCCCCAGCTTCTTGAGCGGCTTCAAGCGACATCATCATGGCAGCCAGGCTGTATTTCTCTTCAATGGATTTCGCCTGCTGCCAGCCAAGCGCCTGGGGGCCAAGCTCAAAGAGAATACGGGCCGTGACCGGTTGCTTGATCTGATCGAGCCAGGCGAGGGAGGCCCTGCGCAAGGTTTCAAGATGCGAGCGGGTGGCACCGACGCTTTGCGACGCAGCGGCAATCGACTGCCTTGATGTCTCGACGTAGATGGCCTCTGCGATCTCAGCCTTGCTTGTGAAGTGGTGATACAGCGCGCCTTTGCTTAGGCCGGTTGCCTCGAGGATCATTTGTGTGGTGGTGGTCTCATAGCCATGGCGCAGCATCAGGCGCTTTGCGTGCTTGAGCAAAGCGGTGCGTGTCTTTTCGCGGCGTTCTGTCTGGAGAGCCATGCAAGTCTTTTACGCAAAACCGGCTGCTATCAAAAGTCTTTACAGGAGGTATTTTGTCATTTACAAACCGCAGGTCGGTTTTATTTATGGAGAAATGTGATGTCTAAATTGCCCCCCAGCCTCGACAGCATGCTGGCTGCCTGGAATGAAAGTGATCCCTCGCGTATCCGAGGCCACCTTGATGCCGCGCTATCTCCCGATGTGGTGTTTGCGGACCCGGACAATTACGTGGTTGGCATCGATGCGTTTGAAGCGATGGTGCACAAATTCAGGGCGGACATTGAAAACGCAAAGGCGGAGCGCACAAGCGGCTTCAATGTTCACAACAATCGCTATCGCTATAACTGGCTTGTCTCGTCAGGCGACACGCCGCTGATGCCGGGGATGGATGTCACGGAAGTCGACGACAATGGCAAAGTTGTGCGCGTCGACGGGTTTTTCGGAGATATACCTGAGCTGGAGGCGTCCAACTAGGACGAGTCAGGTCGAGCAGGGTGCCCGCTGGATGAAGAGACCGCCGAGCACCCATGGTGTTTCGCCGTTGGCGCCAATCATCGGCACATGAACGATTTCCATTTGCAGGAACTCGCGATCAATCCCGTGAAATGTGCCGCAGGTGATGCGCGTGTTGCCATTCATGGCGACATCGCGATAGTCGCCGGCGTTGCGTTCGGCGTCGGCGCCTTCATATGCCTGCGATATGCACAAGCCAGTTGCGTCCACGCCCACCTGCTCGACAAGCCGCTGGCCGACGAGGCGGAAGCGCCAGTCATCGCCGGCTGCGTCAACGGGTTCGAGCATGAACAGGTCAGGCATGATGCCGAGCAACTCACGGCAGGGCATGTCTGACCGGCGAGGCAGTTGGCCGCGGGCCTGATGCGAGGTGTAGTAGTTCAGAAGTGTCTGCCCGCCGTCGCTGGTTGCTGTATTGCAGATGACGAGCTGCGTGCGGATTTGCTGTCCGCCTTTGATGATGTCTTTGGCCGTAAG
>JBCBUN010000350.1:0-2836 GCA_039818145.1 Pseudomonadota bacterium | reverse complement strand
CAATGCGCATAGGGTTCCAGCAGATCGCAGGCAAGGCGCAGCTTCTCACGGGTCAAAAACTCGGCAATCGGAAGTTCGCCCTTGTCGAGCAGCGGCCTGTCGGCCTCGAGAGATAGCAGGCGCTTGCCATCAATCAACGCGCCGCTTTCATCGCGTGCAAGCAACACGCCGGATTCCTCAAACGCCTCACGAATGGCGGCGACCCGCAAAGCCAGCAACGCGTCATCCAGATCATCCGCACCATCACACAATGGCCGCACATCCGGCAGGACATCACCTGGGGCAAGTTTGCCGCCCGGGAACACCAACGCCCCCGACGCAAAATCGATCTGGTGGTGCCGCACCACCATGAACACCTCAAGGCCCGACTCGCCATCGCGCAGCATCAGGATGGTTGCCGCTGGAACCAGCGGCTTTTGAGCTTTCTCAGACACTGACTTCTTCTCCCCCGAGCCCGCTCAATCACCCTTAAAACTGCTCCGAAATTGCAGCTTGAAAGTATGAGCGCCCGTTAACTTTTGTTTTGTATCCTTTGACCGAACAAAGCGAACGGCACGGCAAAGCGGGCCATCGGTGCAAAGGGCTTCGAGCAATCATGTATCGCAATTCCTTCCGCCTCACCAACAGTGAGATTGACGAGGCCTTTGCCACGCGTCAGTTCCGCTTGGTTTTTCAGCCGAAAATTGACCTCGCGCACCGCACCTTGACCGGCGTTGAGAGCTTTGCGCGCTGGCAGCATCCACAATTCGGTGTGATCCCCCCTGCCCTGTTCCTTCCTGTGCTGGCACGCCAGGGCCGCAACCAGGAACTCACCCGCTTCGTCCTGAGCGAAGCCATTGCACAATTGGTTAGATGGCGGGCATCCGGCGAGACAGCCACCGTTTCCATTAACGTGGCGCCGGAAGAATTGGCCGACGGCTCCTTGCCTGTTTCCATACGGCTTGCCCTGAACACAGCTGATCTTGATCCGTCCCGGCTCATCGTTGACCTGCCCGAACGGGGCCTTACGTCTGAACCCGAGCGGGCCCGCGACACCATTCACGCCTTGTCGGAAATCGGCATCGGCCTCGCACTTGAATGCGCGCAGGAACCGCTGATTGACTTCACCAATACAGACACCGCACTGCTCGACCCCACCGCCTTTCAGGAATTCAAGATTGGTGGACGCGCCATCATTCAGTTTGCCAGCCGCATCGAAGGCACCGGCCTTGGGCTGATGCGCAGCCGCCTGGAATACGCAAAGTCAAACCAGATGAAGACAACCGCAGTTGGTGCCGAAACTGCGGAAACCGTGTCGCTGCTGCCGTCTTTGGGATTCGACCAGGCGCAGGGAAATGCAATTTCGTCCCCACTGACACCGCAGGCACTGCTGGACTTCGATGTCGCAGCCGCAATTGACAGTCTTCTGGGAACGCTCCCGAAGGACGTAACGGAGCAAGCACCGCTCGAGGACTTTTCACCACCCAACCCAGTTCCGGCAGAGAAGAAATCCCGCTTTCAGGTGGTGCGCGGCAACGCACGCGTTGAGTTACTGACGCAGGGTAAGGCTGGCGGAAAAACCCATGTGGTCAAACTGCCCAACCCGGCAACAATAGCCGCAGGCAAACAGCGTGACGAGCAAACCGGAGCTCCCAAGATGGGCTTCTTCGACCGTCTGCAAAGCCGGATCTCGCGAACCTTCCAGGCCTGACCGGCAAGCAGCCGGACATGAGTGTTGCCGCAACACGTCCGCCGCTCCATGATCGCGCGCAATAGAAATTCGCCCGCGAGGAACATCATGGATTTGCCAGCCACCCAGTACACACCTGTTTCATTCACGCCCGAGCAGGTTGGACTGCGCGACCATTTTCGCAAATACATGATGGCCGAGCTTGATCCGCGTACGCCGGATTTCGAGAACGGCGAAAGCCCTTATCCGTTCATGAAGCAGATGGTGGCTGACCTGGGTCTGGCCACCGAGGCTGATCGGCTGGAACAGACCGGCGGCGCCAAAAACCCGGACGAGAACAGCGACCGCAAGAACGACCCAGACAATGACGCGCTCATGCGCTTCATCCGCACACAGATCCAGATTGAAGTTGCGCGCGTGAACCCCGGCTTTGCCCTGAGCTGGGGCGCCAGCATAGGCCTGTTCGGGTCCAATGTGCGCAGCAAGGGCACTGTTGAGCAGGTGAAGAAATACGTCCCCGATGTTCAGCGCTGCGAGAAGATCGGATCCTGGTGCCTGACAGAACCCGGCGCTGGATCAGATGCGTTTGGCTCCATGAAGACGACTGCCCGCCCCGATGGGGACGACTATATTCTCAATGGCAGCAAGACCTTCATCACCAACGCCCCCTACGCAGACTATTTCCTTGTCTATGCGCGCAACACCGATGATGGCTCCATCCAGGCGTTTATCGTTGAGCGTGACTACAAGGGTGTGGATACGTCCAAGCCGTTTGACAAGATGGGCATGAAGTCCTCTCCCACCGGACAAGTGTTTCTCGACGATGTGCGCGTGCCGGGCGAAAACCTGTTGGGCGGTGGACAGAAGGACCGTGACCACGTCCGTAAATCTCTGGCATCTGAGCGAATTGGCATTGCGGTGCAATCCTACGCCATCGCCGAGCGCTGTTATGACATTGCCGTCGACTACGCCAAGACACGCGAACAGGGCGGGCAGCCGATCGGCAATTACCAACTGGTGCAGAACCGGCTGGCACGCATGTATGTAGACCTCTCCAACGCGCGCCGCATCGTTTACACCAACGAGCCGATGGACCTGTTGGACGCCTGCGCCGGCAAACTCTTTGTGGCAGAGGCCGGCACGCGTGTGGCCATGGAGGCCATCCAT
>JBCBUN010000349.1:0-2846 GCA_039818145.1 Pseudomonadota bacterium | reverse complement strand
CGGCTGTCGCTGATCTCCAGCATGGCGGCGATGACTTCGGCGTCTGATTTGCCCCGCAGGTCTGCAACACCATATTCCGTGACCACAATATCGCGCAGGTGGCGGGGGATGGTCGTGTGCCCATATGACCAGCGGATGTTGCTCTCGGCTCCCTTTGCGCCGTCCCGCGTTGCGCGTATGGCAATGACTGATCGTGCGCCTTCCAGTGCAAATGCCTGGGCCACAAAATTGTACTGGCCCCCTACGCCTGACACGACGCGTCCATCTTCCAGACCGTCAGACACTACGGCACCCATGAGAGTGGCCATCATGCCGCTGTTGATGAAGCGGGCATTGGTGCGCGCGCGGCGCTTCTCCGCTTCGGGACCGTAGAGTTCGTTGACATAAGAGACAGGGCGCATGGCAATACGGGCACGTTGCGTGTCGTCCATGTCGCGCAGGCGTTGGTAGAAATCCGTTGGCCCAAGAAAGAAGCCAGCTTGCAGGCAGACACCATCGACTTCGCGCTTGAGGACATCGGCTTCAATCAAATCAAGGAAGGCCGGCACAAACATTTCGCTGGCACCAAACAGGCCCTGGTCGAACGGGTCCATGTGCGCGGGGCCGTTGATGTTGTTGCCTTCAAGGCTTGTGATGGCTTCCTGGAAGTCTGCGTTCTTGCGGTGCCGCATGATCAGGCCCGCGGCTACCGCATCGCCTATGGAGCCAATGCCTATTTGCAGCGTGCCGCCATCAGGCACCAGTCGTGCGATCTGCAGGCCGATGGCATGGTCGGTCAGGCTTACCGGCTCACGCGGCGGAGCAAAAAGCGGCCAGGTGTGGCCGGTCAGCAGGTGGTCGATCTCGCTTTCTGCATAGTCTGCGTCACCTCCCATGAAGGGGAGGTTGTCGTTTTCTTCCGCGACCATGATCGGACTTATGATGCCTTCGTCGCGGGCATTGAGCAGGTCAACGGTCAGGTCAGGGTTACAGCTCAGGGATATTCTGGGGCCATCAGCCGTGTCCCGCCGCGCAACGATCTGGGCCAAGACATTTGGTTTGCGGTCGAGAATGGCGCCCAGTGCATGTGTGTAGTTGGCTGAAATGTAGTTCTGTTGGGCGGCAGGCGTTGAGAGCCATTTGCCGGCCAGGAAAAAGAACTCAACAATCGTGATGTTGTCAGGAAGCGTGCCTTTGCGCAGCGGGCTTACGTAGTCCAGCTCGGGGTAGTCACCGAACAGGCGATCGATCACCGGCTTGATGAAGTTACGTTCTAGCTCGTTTCCCGGATTGGGTTTTTCCAGCGTGAGGGCCGTCAGGATGGTGAGCGAGATCGATGGGTCCGCCATGGCCCGGGCAAACAGGGCATTGCAGGTTAGATTGGCTTTTCCCAGCCCCAGCGGCATCGCAAGCACAATCTCACCGCCCGTGGCGGTAATGATGTCGTCTGCAAGGGCAGCCGGGTCCGTGTGGTATTTGGTCATAGGCTAACCTTGGCTTGCCGAAGGGGCCCCGGCATTGTTCTAGCGCAAATGCTTTGTGGCGAGACTATCGGCTTGCACCGTTTCGCCAAAGAAAAACCGCCGGGCGGGTGCCCGGCGGTTTTGCACTTCAAGAAATGGTGTGGACGCTACTCCGCAGCGATGGCTGTGGGCGTGGCAGCGGTCTTCGCCGCAGGTTTTTTCGAAAACACCATGCCGTCGTCATCCAGGCTGCCGAAACGCAACATCACAAGATCTTTCGCATAGTTCTGATGCAGCTTCCATGGCGTCTTCGAGCCCTGCTTGGGGAAGCTCTCCATGGCACGTTGCACATAGCCCGACTTGAGGTCGAGCCAGGGTTCAACTTCCACGTCGCCTTCGGTGAAGCTCGGCGTTGCCTGATCCAGGCCCTTGGCATCCATGTGGTTCAGAAGACGGCACACATACTCACATGTGAGGTCGCATTTCAGCGTCCACGAGGCATTTGTGTAGCCAAAGGACGATGCGAGGTTGGGGATGCCGGAATACATGAAGCCCTTATAGGCCATGGTGTCCGAAGCGGTCATGAGCTTGCCGTCGACGGACACATCCAGACCGTTCCAGACCTGCAGCTTCAGGCCGGTTGCCGTGACGATAATGTCTGCGTCCAGCGTTTCACCTGATTTGAGCTTGATGCCGTCTTCCGTGAACCGATCGATATGGTCAGTCACGACTGATGCTTTGCCGGATTTCAGTGACTCATAGAGGTCGCTGTCAGGAACGAGGCAGACGCGCTGATCCCAAGGATTGTACGTAGGTGTGAAGTGCTTCTTCACTGCTTCATCGCCCATTTCCTCGCGCACCATGCCAAGCAGATAGTCTTTCACCTTGGCGGGCTTGGTCATGCACATGCGATAGAAATACATGCCAAACAGCACGTTCTTCCAACGGGTGATGCCGTAGGCGAGTTTGCTCGGCAGGTATTTGCGCATGAAGTTGGCAAAGGCATCAGTGCCGGGGCGGGACACGACATAGGTCGGTGTCCGCTGCAGCATGGTTACGTGCGCTGCCTTGTCGGTCATGGAGGGTACGAGCGTCATTGCGGTGGCACCGGAGCCGATCACCACGACCTTCTTGCCTGAGTAATCCATGTCTTCCGGCCAGAACTGGGGGTGGATCACCTCACCCTTAAAGTCCTCGCGACCTTCAAACTCAGGTGTGAAGGCTTCGTCGTAATTGTAGTAGCCGCCGCACATGAAAAGGAAGTTGGCGGTGAAGTTCACCGGCTCCTTCATCGGGCCGCGTTCTGCCTTGATGTGCCAAAGGGCATCAGGCGTGGACCAATTGGCGCTTATGACTTTGTGCGAAAAGCGGATGTGCTTGTCGATGCCGTGTTCGCGCGCCGTT
>JBCBUN010000348.1:0-2849 GCA_039818145.1 Pseudomonadota bacterium | reverse complement strand
CCATGGCGATTGCGCAGGCTGGCGAGCAGGTGGGTATACGGAACATTCGGTTCTTTACCCAGCGGGGGCTTTATGGTCGCCGCATCATGGAGCGTATCGGGCTGCAGGAAATCACGGATGCCATCATTGAGGCAGAACGCGCCGAAGGCGTTGGCGGTCCGCAGGTGGAAGCGCTCAAGGGCATGCGCGAGATGCTGCGTCAGGATGTGGACGACTATGTAGAGCGCAACCTGCAACTCCATGCGCAGAACGAAGGCAAGCGCCTGCGGGAAGAAGTGCTGGAGAGTGTGCGTCTCACGAATGTGGACATTCGCGACTTCAAGATGATGCAGCAGCTTGTGCGCAAGATGTCGAAGAAGCTGGTGTCCGTGCATTCGCGCCGCAAGAAGAAGGCACGGCGCGGCCATCTGGATGTGCGCCGGACGATCCGGCACAACATCGCCTTTGACGGCTTGATGTTTGACACGCACTGGAAGCGCCGCAAGGTCGACAAGCCGCATGTGATGGCGATCTGCGATGTGTCAGGCTCTGTCGCCACCGTGTCGCGGTTCCTGCTGATGTTCCTCTATTCGCTGGGCGAAGTGCTGCCGAATGTGCGGTCGTTCGCGTTCTCCGGGCATCTGGGAGAGGTGACGGATCTGTTTGAGACGCTGGACCTGGAACAGGCCATTCCGCTCATCCAGCGCGACTATGGCGGTGGTTCGACGGATTACGGGGCGTCGTTGCAGGATTTCTCAAATCTTGCGCTCAACGACATCGACAACAAAACCACAGTCATCCTGCTGGGGGACGGGCGGTCGAATTTCAGCAATCCGCGGGCAGATATCATGAAGCTGATTTATCAGCGCGCGCGGCGTGTGATTATTCTCAACCCGGAGCCGGAAGGGATCTGGGGGACCGGTGACAGCGAGATGCTCAAGCTCAAGCCGTTCTGCCACAAAGCGCAGACCTGCGGGTCTCTCAAGGATCTGGAGCGGGTAGTCGACGACATCCTGCGCACGGCCGTTTAAGAGCTGACCGCGTTTCTGAATTTACGTTAATGGGCCCCGATTGAGGCATCTCATTCTCTGCGGGCGCGCAAATTGCTTGGCTGGCCTCAGGGCGTCATGCGGGGCGGGTCGCGAGAGTGCTTGCCGGACGGCCTAAAATGTTGTGCTGGTGGCACACCCTGACGGGAAACCGCGTATCCAGCCCGCGCCGTATGACGTCATTTTGGGAGATTGGCCGCAAGCGGGGTGACTCATCCGCCCATCTCAGGCACGATTGAGCCACGCGTGGGGGACAGTCTTGTGGGGGCAAGTGTGAGCCGCATTGAGCCAATTTGGCACATGGTAGGGTTAAGCGTATTGCGTAGAGCTGTGATTGGGACGGTTGTCGTTGCGGGCCTCGCCATGGGCTCGGTCAGTGCAGCGTTCGCTCAAGCTATTGAGCCCGTGCAATCCGCCAATCTGCCCTCCATCACATCTTCGACCACATCTTTGGTGGAGACACTGCCGCCACCCCTTGCAGATCCGGCGACGCCTGAGGCTGCTGAGATGGCGCCTATTCCTGACGTTGTGCCTGAAAAGCGGACAGGTCCTCTCAATGTGCATGTGTTCGGGGATTCCCTGGGTGACGGCATCTGGGCCGGGCTGTATCGCAAATTGCCCAAGGCTGACGGTTACAAGGTCACCAAGCATTCCCGCGTCTCGACGGGTCTGGTGCGCAAGGACTTCTACAACTGGTCCAAGGCCGTGCGGCAGATCGTTGCCAAACATCGCGTCGATGTTGCGGTTGTGATGATCGGCACCAATGACCGGCAGACTATTGTTGAAGGCGGTCGTCATGCGCTGCGTTCGCCCGGCTGGGAAGCGATTTACAAGGCGCGCATTGATGACATGACGCAAGTCCTCAAGGATGAGGGGGCAGATGTCTTCTGGGTGGAGCTGCCGGCCATGCGCAGCCCGCGCTTTGGTCGCGACATGAAGTATTTCAACACCCTGTTCGAGGACCGTGCGGCAGCCAATGGCATTACCTATGTGCCCACATGGCAGCGCACACTTGGCAGCAATGGCAAATACTCCGCATACGGTCTTGATGACACGGGCCGCAAGCGGTTGATGCGCACAAATGACGGCATCCACTTCACCATGCGTGGTTACGTCAAAATGGCGGGTTTTGTGACCGCAGCCATGGAAGAAGCGGCCCGCGAGGAAGAGACCGTGCCGGTTGTGGAACTTCCGGTCGAACCGGTGGCTGTGACGCCGCTGATTGACCCCGTCACCGGCGCGACGATTACGGCTCCCCTGGCGCCGGCCCCCTTGGCGCCGGATCAGCCTGTTGCCCCAATTGTCGATCAACCTGCCGCGCCTGACGCTCCGGGGGATCAAAGCGCTGTCTCAGGGACCCCACAACGATCCGAGCGGGCGGGTGTCTCAGAAGTGGCGTCCACCATTGCCGGGGCGCTGTCTGATCTGCGCGGATTTGTTTTGCCTGAGCCAAAGCCCGGCCGGGCGGATGATCTGCGCCAACCGGCTGAGTAAATGACTTTCCCTTCCTTGCGACGGGTGGCTGCGGCTGCTGCGTTGGCGTCGGCCTCCATGGGGCTGATGGGTGCGGGTGCGCCGCAGACGACGTTTGTTCCCATTACCAATCCAGCAGGCCTCGCAGCGTTTTTTGACGCCAGGGCAGCCGGTTCTGACGTGCGCATTCTGCATATCGGTGACAGCCACATTGCCCGCGACACGTTTTCCGGTGATTTGCGGGCTTTGTTTGCTGCCGATGGTAAACCCGGGCCGCGCGGCATGGTGCCTGCGGGCACCGTCTATCCATTCTACATGGCGCGCGGTGTCGAGATGGATATGTCAGAC
>JBCBUN010000347.1:0-2872 GCA_039818145.1 Pseudomonadota bacterium | reverse complement strand
GGGCATTCCACGAGCCCTATTTTGCGTCCTACACCAAGGAAGACTTTACCGGCCTTTTTGACAAGACAGGGCTCGACCAGCTCAGCGAAACGCCGGCCTTCCTGTCCAAGGTAATGGTGTTTGAGAAACGCTAGCGCACGCTATGCGCCGGGAAGATAGCGCCGCATGGCTGCCAGAATCTCTTCCGGAGTTGCCCTCAGCGATTCAAGACGGATCACGACCATGGAGTTGGCAGAGCCGTCTTTGCTGCGTTTGAGCGTCCACGTCTTTGCCATCAGCATGCGAATGGAATCCGGCTTGTCGTCCGACAGCAAAATCTCTTCAGCAGGGGCCGCAAGCGTCAATTCAAGATGTGCATTGCGGATCGTGCGGACGGATCGGTCATACATCCGGACGTCCCGAATCCCGGTCCATGGCAGCCAGCCCAGCCCATCGAGAAAAAACCCTTTTGCCTCGACGCGCAGCTGCGCCTTCTCGGTGCGGATCATCGGATAGAAGTAAAAGGCCGCCCCGAGCATGGCTGCAGCGAGCGCAAATAGTGCCAGCGTGCCGGACATAAAGCCGCCGAGCAGAAAAAACAGTCCGAAAAACGTACCCCCATACACCATCATTTCGCCGGCCTGGCGCTGATAAGTCGTGGCGAGAGCTGCTGCCCTGGGGGCGTTGTCCTCAAAGGGGTCAGGTCCACTCATGGCCGTGCATCCTTGATTGATCGATAGGGCGTATCTTAGTCACCAAGCGGCAAACCATCATGGCGCCCGGTCTGCGCGCGATGGCGAAGCAACTGGTCTGCGAGCACGCAGGCCATCATGGCTTCACCCACGGGTACGGCACGAATACCAACACATGGATCATGACGCCCCTTAGTGACGATGTCAGTTTCATCGCCAGAGAGGTCAACAGTATCGCGGGGCGTGAGAATGGAGGATGTGGGTTTGACCGCGAAGCGCGCGACAATGTCTTGTCCCGTGGAGATGCCACCTTGCACGCCGCCGGCATGATTGGACGTGAAAACGGGTTGGCCATTCTTCATGCGCATCTGGTCGGCATTCTTTTCGCCGGTCAGTTTGGCCGCTTCCATGCCATCGCCAATCTCAACGCCCTTTACGGCATTGATGCTCATCAGGGCGCCGGCAAGCTCGGCATCAACCTTGCCATAGATGGGCGCACCCAAGCCGGCAGGAATACCTGACGCCTGAACTTCAATCACTGCACCACAGGATGACCCCGCCTTGCGAATACCATCGAGATAGTCTGCCCATTTGTCGGCTGTTTCTGCGTGCGGACACCAGAATGGATTGTCATTGATGATATCCCAGTCCCATTTGCTGCGAGACTTGGGCACCTTGTGGGGACCCATCTGCACAAGGGCGCCGCGAATGGTGACGTCGCCAAGGACACTCTCAAGAACCTTGCGTGCAATCGCACCGGCCGCCACACGGGCAGCCGTTTCGCGTGCCGACTGCCGCCCGCCGCCGCGATAATCGCGAATGCCATATTTGGCATAATAGGCGTAGTCCGCATGACCCGGCCGAAACTTGTCCTTGATGTCTCCATAGTCTTTGGAGCGCTGGTCCACGTTCTCAATCATCAAGCTGATCGGCGTGCCTGTGGTGACCTGCACGCCGTCAGAATTTGGGAAAACACCTGAAAGAATGCGGACCTGATCTGGTTCGCGCCGTTGGGTCGTGTACTTGTTCTGCCCGGGCTTGCGCTTTTCCACCCATACTTGGATGTCGTCTTCCGTGAGCGGAATACCTGACGGGCAGCCATCAACCACACAGCCAAGCGCCGGCCCGTGGGACTCGCCCCAGGTCGTTACGCGAAACAGATGTCCAAATGTGTTGTGGCTCATGGGTACTTCGTCTGAACAGGCAGCCCGCGCGTGCGCGTCAGGTTACATCGATGTCCGGGGCGTCCTCTGCCTTCATCCCGACGACATGATAGCCACCATCCACATGATGCACTTCGCCGGTTACAGCGCGGCCCATGTCGGACAGGAGGTACAAGGCGGACTGGCCCACTTCATCAATGGTTACAGTCCGACGCAACGGTGCATTGTACTCGTTCCACTTGAGAATATAGCGGAAGTCGCCAATGCCGCTTGCAGCCAGTGTCTTGATCGGTCCAGCAGATAGCGCGTTGACCCGGATGGATTTCTTGCCGAGGTCTTCAGCCATGTAGCGAACACTCGCTTCAAGCGCGGCTTTTGCAACACCCATCACGTTGTAGTGCGGCATGACTTTTTCAGCGCCGTAATAGGTGAGGGTGACCATGGAGCCACCTTCAGTCATCAACTTTTCTGCACGCTGCGCAATGGCGGTGAAGGAGTAGCAGGAGATGTTCATGCTCATCAGGAAGTTGTCGAGGCTGGTATCAACATACCGGCCCTTGAGCTCTTCCTTGTCTGCAAAGGCAATGGCGTGAACCACAAAGTCCAGTTTGCCCCATTCCTTCTCGATGGTCTCAAAGACAGAGTCCATGGATGCCGCATCGGTCACATCGCATGGCAGAACAAGATTGGCACCAACACCTTCTGCAAGCGGGGCAACCCGCTTCTTCAGGGCGTCACCCTGATAAGTGAATGCCAGCTCGGCGCCTGCATCTGCTGCAGCCTTGGCGATGCCCCATGCGATGGAACGATCATTGGCGACCCCCATAATCAGGCCGCGTTTTCCCGCCATCAGCCCCGTCCCGCTCATCTAGACCTCGTCTTTTTTGCTCTTGTGGGCCTTCCCGCAAAATCGCGGAAACGCGCCATTTGTATAAATTGAACCAATGCCATAGCCGATCCGGCAAGGGCTGACCAGCACAAGCAAATCACGGAATGTAAGCAAATATGGCGAGGGCGGGGCCTGAAACCGCTTTGAGG
>JBCBUN010000346.1:0-2883 GCA_039818145.1 Pseudomonadota bacterium | reverse complement strand
CCTAATTTTTGTACCGGGTGCCACAACTGGGCTTTTGGAGTGAACGCAAGATGATGCGCAGAATTGCCGGATATGTTTGTGCGGCCGGGCTGAGCCTTATGGCGATCGTTGCTGCGACGCAGAACACGCAAGCTCAAACGGTGCCGACGTCCAGAGCCCAGATTGACCTGAGCTTTGCGCCGCTGGTCAAGCAGGTTGCACCCGCCGTGGTGAATGTCTTCACCAAGCGCGTGGTGCGCGAGCAGGCGCGATCTCCTTTTGCAAATGACCCGTTTTTTCAACGCTTCTTTGGAGATCGTTTCTCATTCGGGATGCCGCGGGAGCGGGTGCAAAGCTCTCTGGGCTCGGGTGTGATTGTTGCCGCCAATGGCATCATCGTGACGAACAATCATGTGATCGCAAATGGCGACACATTTACCGTGGCACTCGCGGACCGTCGGGAGTTTGAGGCGGAAGTGTTGCTTGCTGACGAGCGGACCGACCTTGCGATCTTGAAGATCGATACGAAGGGTGAGGTCCTGCCTACGTTGCAGTTTGGCGACTCTGATGGGCTGGAGGTTGGTGATCTTGTCCTGGCCATCGGCAATCCGTTTGGTGTCGGGCAGACGGTGACCAGCGGTATCGTATCCGCGCTTGCGCGCACTCAGGTTGGCGTGACCGACTACCAGTTCTTTATTCAGACAGACGCCGCGATCAATCCGGGCAACTCGGGTGGTGCTCTGGTGACAATGGATGGGCAGCTTGTGGGGGTGAACACCGCCATCTTCTCGCGCTCCGGCGGTTCCATCGGCATTGGCTTTGCCATTCCTGCCAATATGGTCCGCCTTGTGGTGGCATCTGCCCAGGACGGCAATGATGGCCGCGTTGTGCGGCCCTGGCTGGGGGCCTCCGTTCAGACTGTAACGTCCGAGCTTGCCCAGTCGCTTGGGCTTGATCGTCCGGGCGGGGCGCTGATTGGAGATGTTTATCGGGGGGGGCCTGCTGACCGTGCCGGCCTGGAAACCGGTGATGTCATACGCAATCTGGATGTGCATGACGTCGTTGATGAGAACGCCCTTAGATATCGCCTTGCAACGCGTGAGGTAGGCACGAGCGTGTCGATCGATTATCTGCGCAATGGCATAGCTCGCCGGGGCTCGCTCACGCTCACAGCGCCGCCTGAGCGGCCGGCGCGAGACACCACCAAGCTTGAAGGCGCACACCCTTTCTCAGGCGCAACTGTCGCCAACCTCTCGCCGGCTCTGGCTGAGGAAATCCGGCTGGATCCCATGTTGTCCGGTGTCGTGGTGACTGAGGTAGTGCGCCGCAGTGCTGCCAATCGTCTGGGGGTTCAGCCGGGCGATATCATTCTGGGTGTCAATGACACGCGGGTGGCGAATGTAGATGCGCTGGAGAGTGCGTTGACGGGTGGCGGGCGCAACTGGCAGGTGTCAGTCCGTCGCGGTGAGCAGGTCTTCAACACCAACGTGCGTCTCTAACGCGACCTATAGAACTGACACCATGGCCACCAAATCGGATATGGTGCGGCCATGTCCGATCTCTTCCAACAGGCTGGTCTTGAGAGCGATGCGCCGCGTCCCCTGGCGGATCGCCTGCGGCCGGCTGCCTTGTCGGAGGTCACAGGTCAGGACCACCTGGTCGCCGATGATGCCCCGTTGGGGCGGATGGTGGCGTCAGGGCGCCTCAACTCGGTGATCCTGTGGGGTCCGCCGGGGACTGGGAAAACGACCATTGCCCGGCTGCTGTCATCCGCGGTGCCGGAGATGGAGTTTGTCCAGATATCAGCAATCTTCTCTGGCGTGGCTGATCTGAGAAAAGTCTTTGATGCCGCCAAGTCCCGGCGCGGCATGGGGAAGGGGACGCTGCTGTTTGTGGATGAGATCCATCGCTTCAACCGGGCGCAGCAGGATGGCTTTCTCCCTCACATGGAAGACGGGACAATCATCCTCGTGGGGGCCACCACAGAAAATCCATCCTTTGAGTTGAATGCCGCCGTGCTGTCTCGGGCGCAGGTGCTCGTGCTCAAGCGTCTAGAGGAACAGGCGCTGGAGACGCTTCTCGTGCGCGCTGAAGACCTCGAAGGCAGGGTATTGCCGCTTACAAGCGATGCACGTGATGCCCTCAAGGCGATGGCTGATGGTGATGGCCGGTTCCTGCTCAATCTGGCTGAGGAGTTGCTGACGCTTCCAGCAGGGGTGGAGCCCTTGGACAGTGCCGCCCTGGTGGAGACAGTTCAGCGCCGCGCGCCTGTCTATGACAAGGGGCAGGACGGGCATTACAACCTCATCAGTGCCCTGCATAAATCCGTACGCGGATCAGACCCTGATGCGGCGCTTTACTGGCTGGCGCGCATGCTGACCGCTGGAGAGGACCCGCTCTTTCTTGCCCGCCGACTGGTGCGCATGGCGATTGAGGACGTTGGTCTGGCGGACCCGCAGGCGGTTGTTCAGGCCAACGCGGCGAAAGAGGTCTACGACTTCTTGGGGAGCCCTGAGGGTGAACTGGCGCTGGGCCAGCTTGTGGTGTATCTCGCCACTGCACCCAAATCCAATGCAGCCTATGTGGCCTACAAATCCGCTACGCGCCTTGCCAAGGAGACCGGCTCTTTGAGGCCGCCCAAACACATTCTCAATGCACCGACCAGGCTCATGAAGGAGCAGGGGTATGGCGCAGGTTATGAGTATGATCATGACGTTGAAGGTGGTGTTTCGGGTCAGGACTATTTCCCTGAGGAGATCGGCGAGCGGCCCAGTTTTTATCAGCCTCCGGACAGAGGCTTTGAACGCGAGTTGAACAAGCGTTTGGCGTATTTCGCGAAGATCAGGAGTGGCCGATCATGAACATGATTGTTGCCATCGCTCTGGGTGGCGGGCTTGGCGCCGT
>JBCBUN010000345.1:0-2889 GCA_039818145.1 Pseudomonadota bacterium | reverse complement strand
CCGACCAGTATGAGCACACCTACCACTACTCTGGAGACAACTACGCCAAGGCCTTGTACGAGGTCATTGCCTCCTCAAGCGGCATTCCAAACCCGCATGAGACGTTCAAGCTTGAGCACACCGACATGTTCACCGTTGAGGAAATGGCCTCAAACCCGGTCAGCATGCGTTTCTTCGAGTTTCTGATTGCGGTCGCAGGCATCAAGCGCGTGCTTGAAATCGGTGCCTTCATCGGTGTCTCGACCATGAACTTCGCCAAGTCCGTACCGGCAGACGGCAAGGTCGTTTCCATCGAGAAGTTCGATCACTTTGCAGCCATTGCCCGCAAGAACTTCGAGCTCAATGGCCTGTCAGACAAGATCGACCTGCACGAGGGCGACGCCTTTGAAGTCATTGACAGCCTGCCCAAGGACGAAAAGTTCGACCTGATCTTCGTAGACGGCAACAAGGAACGGTATCTGGACTACGTCCTCAAGACCGAGTCTCTGCTCAATTCCGGTGGCATCATGGTGGTGGATGACTGCTTCTTCCACGGCGACGTTGCCAATGATACGCCGGTCAACGAAAAGGGCGCAGGCACCAAGGCATTCATGGACTGGGCCGCCGGACAGGACAGCTGGCTGCGCATCGCCCTGCCGCTGGCGAACGGCATCTATCTGATGGTGCGCAAATAGCGTTCTTCGCCTACCCTCACCGTCAGGAGAGGTAAATAGTGGCAGACAACCCAATCAAATCAGCGCTCGTGAATGGCGCTGTTATCGCAGGCACATTCGTTGTCGGCTTCGCATTCCTTGAAGTAGGGCTGCGCGTCGTCAACGGCGTGCCTGCAGCCCCTTGGTCTGACTGGCGCGCCCAGTACGTCGTTGCGCAGAACGAAAGTTCCTCCAATCGCTACGATGAGACCCTGGGCTGGGTCCTGCGCGACAATCTCACATCCCACAATCTGAACACGATCGAACATGGCATCCGCATCAACGGGCCGGATACGGTTCTGACCAAGGGCGCGGTGCTGGCCGCCGGCGATAGCTTTACCGCCGGCTCAGAGGTTGGCGACACCGAGTCGTGGCCTGCCCATCTTGAAGACAAACTCGGTCGGCCTGTCATGAACAGTGGCGTCGGCGGGTATGGCACGGATCAGATCGTGCTGCGCGCTGAACAGCTCATGGACATATTGCAGCCTGAGATCGTTGTGCTCAGTTTCTTCGACCAGGACATTCTGCGCGCCGGATACTCCCGCTATGGGGAAAACAAGCCATACTTTGTGGACACGCCCGCCGGCCTCGAACTGAAACATGTTCCGGTGCCCGCCCAATCAGAAAACAAGGCGGAAGATCCAGGAGCCGGCATCACGGACAATCTGTACCTTCCAGCGGTTGTCCGCTCCGCGGTGACAGGCAGCCCCATCTACTCACCCCCGGGCTCGACCTACCGCAAGATCGTCAACGATCCTGTAGCAGTGTCCTGTGCGCTTCTAAATCGCATAAAGAAACAGACAGCCGAGGCGGGCGTCCATTTGCTTCTGGTTCTCCAGTATGGCGGCCAGATTCATCACACCCGGTCCCCGCGCCCCGGGCACGCAGATCTGGTCATTGGCTGCGCACAATCACTGGGCATCCCCGTTGTCGATGAATTCGACACTATCCGGCAAGTATCCCAAACCAGCGCCGATGACCTGCGCGCCCTGTATGTCATGGGCCCTGGCGAGGCTAATTTCGGGCACATGTCGTCAGCCGGGAATGCTCTCGTGGCCGGGCTTATTGCCGAGGCCATTAATGATCTGCCGCCTGACCCAAGCCCGCTGAATGAAACAGCAGGCTTTGGTCCGTCTGCCTACACCGTGCCGCTCAACAACCTGCTCACACCTCAAATGCAGACATTGGATATCTCCCAATACAGCAACGGCCTGGTCGATGTGAGTGCCCTGTGGTGGGGGCAGGAGGGATACGCATTCTCTGCCAAGGGGCCCACAGGGGAACACTATCTGAGCCTCCCTGCCCTGCCCGATCTCGACGCGGGTCGATATGAGATCGAGGTCGAACTGCGCGCCGGATCAACGGACCGTGTCCGTCTTCAGTTGCTCCACTCAGTGACGACGGGTGTTCTCGCCGACATTGATCTTGGGAGCAATCATGCCGACCTCACCCGCCTTGGACCGGTGCAACGCATTGGCGCATCAGTCAAAGAGGCCGACAGGGGTGACGACTGGAAGGCCGTGAATTTCCATGCCGAGTTCCCCGCAGGAGACATCCGCATCCTGGTTCAGTTCCTGGACAGCAACGGCAGCAGCACGCTGCCTGGAGACGGTACCAGTTTCGATATTGCCAACATCAGGTTGAACGGTTTTGTCGCTGAGTAGTCATCCATCACAGCCGGCCACGAAGCGAGCAAATGCATGTGCGGCATAACAGGCTTCGCAACGGGCACGCATCTTTCCGCTGGCGACGCACGCATCCTTCAGGGGATGACGGACGCCCTCATACATCGCGGACCTGACGCCGACGGCATGTGGAGCGACGCGGAAGCAGGTATTGCGTTCGGTCACCGTCGCCTCTCCATTGTCGACCTGTCCGAGGCTGGCGCACAGCCGATGCATGATGCATCAGGCCGCTACGTCATCACTTACAACGGCGAGATCTATAATTTCCCTGCACTGAGAAAAGACCTTGAAGCCGTCGGCGTAGCCTTTCGCGGGCACTCCGATACGGAGGTCCTCATTGAGGCCTGCGCACTTTGGGGAATTGAAGCAACGCTCAAAAAACTGAATGGTATTTTTGCGTTCGGGCTCTGGGACCGTCAGCAACGCAGCCTTACGCTTGCGCGCGACCATATCGGCATCAAGCCGCTTTACTGGGCCAAGGCCGGTTCAACTCTGCAGATCGGAGGCGTCGT
>JBCBUN010000344.1:0-2889 GCA_039818145.1 Pseudomonadota bacterium | reverse complement strand
GGTGCTGCCGACACCGGTCTTCTTCACAGGCATGGATGTGGGCGAGGAAATTTCCGTTGATATCGACAAGGGCAAGACGCTGGTGATCCGCTGCCTTGGGGTCTCGGAAGCCGACCAGGAGGGCTATCGCCGGGTCTTTTTCGAGCTCAATGGTCAGCCCCGCCAGGTGAAGGTGCTGGACACACATCTGGCCGCCCCGGCTGCGGAACGGCCCAAGGCGGATGCGGGCAACCCCAATCATGTGGGGGCACCCATGCCCGGGCTCGTGGTGCAGATTTCGGTAAAACCGGGCGACTCAGTTAAAGCAGGGGATACGCTTGTTGCCCTTGAGGCCATGAAGATGCAGACCAGTGTCACCGCCGAGCGCGATGGCGTGATTGCGGAGCTCATGGTGGAACCGGGCATCACCATTGACGCGAAAGACCTGATCATGACGTTTACGGATGCCTAGCACCGCAAGTTCCGCCGCCGCGCTGGCAGATGAGGGCGCAGACCTGATGACCGACGCCCGCGCTCTCCTCAAGACCGTTTTCGGCTTTGACGATTTTCGTCCGGGTCAGGAAGAGATCGTGGCCTCAATTCTGGCGGGTCAGGATGTGCTGGCCATCATGCCGACGGGTGCAGGCAAATCCCTGTGCTATCAGCTCCCTGCTCTGATGCGCGACGGGCTGACGGTTGTTGTGTCGCCGCTCATCGCCCTTATGCGGGACCAGGTGGCCGCACTGCAGGCCAATGGCGTGGAAGCAGGCGCGCTCACCTCCAACACGGACCCTTATGAAGCCGAGCGCATTCATCAGGCCATAGATGATGGCACGCTCAAGCTCCTGTTCATGGCGCCCGAACGTCTCTCTATTGCCGGCGGTTTGCTGCAGCGGGCGGGCGTGTCGATGCTCGCCATCGACGAGGCGCACTGCGTCAGCCAGTGGGGCCATGATTTCCGGCCGGACTATCTCAAGATCGGCGCCCTGCGCGACCAGTTGAGCGCGCAGCTCGGTCACGTGCAGATCACGGCCTTTACCGCCACGGCGGACGAAGAAACGCGCGGCGAGATTGCGTCCAAGCTCTTTACGCAAAGCCCGCAGGTTTTTCTCGGCGGCTTTGACCGGCCCAACCTGTTTCTGGCGTTTGAACCCAAAGCCCAGCCAAAAACGCAGGTGGCGGACTTTGTGGCGCAGCATCCCGGCGAAGCAGGCATTGTCTATTGCTCATCGCGGGCCAAGACCGAAAGTTTTGCAGAGCATCTGCAAAGCAAGGGTGTGGAAGCGCTGGCCTATCATGCGGGCCTCGACGGCGAGACACGGCAGATCCGGCAGGACCGGTTTACCCGCGAGGATGGCATCGTCATCTGCGCCACGGTTGCTTTCGGCATGGGTATCGACAAGCCCGACGTGCGCTTTGTGGTGCATGCGGACATGCCCAAGAGCATGGAGAGTTATTATCAGGAAGTGGGCCGCGCGGGCCGCGACGGGCTGCCCGCTGCCACGCTGACGCTCTACGGCATCGACGACATCAAGTTGCGCCGGTTGCAGATTGACGATTCAGACGCGCCGGATGACCGCAAACGCACCGACCATCAGCGACTCAACGCCCTGCTGGCGCTGGCGGAAGCGCCCAACTGCCGCCGCCAGGTGCTGTTGTCCTTCTTCGGTGAGCGCGATCACGGGCCGTGCGGCCATTGCGACCTCTGCAAGTCGCCGGTGGAAACCTATGACGGCACCGAAGACGCCCAAAAGGCACTGTCCGCCATGATCCGCACGGGTGAGCGGTTCGGGCTGGAGCATGTGATTGCTGTGTTGCGCGGCGAAGACACAGAGCGCGTACGCACGCTGCGTCACGACCAGCTGCCGACCTATGGCCTTGGCGCGCACTACGACAAACATCAATGGCGCGACATCTGCCGCCAGATGTATGCGCTGGGGCTCACCTCCGTTGATCCGCAATACGGCTCCTGGCTGGTCACAGAACCCGGCTGGGCCGTGCTGAAGCAAGGCGAGACGGTGGCGCTGCGCCACCCACCTGCAAAGCAGGATCGCCGCCGCGCCAAATCCACCAGCCGCAAATCTCCTCGCAAGGCGCAGCCGCCGGTGGATCTGTCAGAACGCGACGGCGAGTTGCTGATGGCGCTGAAAGCCAAACGCACGGAACTGGCCCGGGCGCAGAACGTCCCCGCTTATGTCATCTTCCCTGACAAGACGCTGGTGGAGATGGCCATGGTTCGGCCGTCAAACCTCGACGAAATGGCCGAGATCAGCGGCGTCGGTGCCCGAAAGCTTGAGAAGTTCGGGGCGGTGTTTTTGGAGGTTGTTCAGAGCTAATGTTGTCCCAATAACGTAGACAACCGCCTATATTTGCTTTTCATGTTTTTGCACTGCAAGCTCCACTCATTACAAGTAATAGTGGAGATGCGTAAAGATGCGCATTCAGCAACTGGCCCTCAACGATATTAGTGTGAACCGCTCCAATGATCGGCACGGAGAGTTGATTGATGAGGAAGCAGGCATATCGTGGCTCTTGACACATAGGGCTTCTCACATGCGCAAGTTAGCTCAAGACATTGTGCGTGAAGGCAAAATATACGAACCCCCATTGGTCTATCAGGTAGACGGCAAGTATGTCGTCTATGACGGCAATCGCCGTGTCACATGTCTGAAATTGCTAAACGCTCCTCAACTGGCTCCAACGACAGAGTGGGCAACATTCTTTTCCAAACTTCGATCAACCTGGTTAGGCAAGTTTCCTGAAAGAATTGCGTGTCGCGTCGAGACCGACAGAGAAGAGATTGATGAAATTCTTTTTCGAAGACACACCGGAGCTAGAAGTGGTGTAGGTCAAAGTCAATGGGATGCAGAAGCGAAATCAAACTTTGAATTAAGAACCGGCAAAAGAGCG
>JBCBUN010000343.1:0-2895 GCA_039818145.1 Pseudomonadota bacterium | reverse complement strand
GCGTTCAGCGACCAGAGGCTTCAGGCCCTGGAGGTTTCTGGTGGCCTGATCCAGTGCGGCAATTGCGGCGGGGTCGCTATCAAAAGCATCAACTTTTGCCAACCGCGCCAATGGCAGCGAAAACGCACCGCACCCTGAGAATAGGTCGACCACGCGCTTGAGCCGTTTTCGACCCTTGGCAGCGTCAATAATGTGTTGGCGCAGCGTGTCCTCCGCATGACCCACAGCCTGCAAGAAGCCCCCAGCCGGTGGCACGCACTCCAACCCGTCAAACGAAATGACCGGAGATCGCCATTCTGCTACCTGCTCATTGTTCCACGTCAGGCGCGCAAGACCGGCGGCCTGACCGGCGTTGGAGAGTTTCGACAGGAGCTGGCCGGTCAGTGCCTTACCCGGCATATCCACCGCAACGTCCAGGCCATTCTCTGTCGTTGTTACGGCAACCTTGGCTTCACCGCGGCGGGTCAGCCCATCTTCCAGCATTGCCGCGATCGCCGGCAATGCCTTGGTGAGGGCGGGATCAGCGACTTTGCATTCGGCAACATCAACGATGTGCTGCGATGCTTTTTCGTGAAATCCGATCACCACACCTGCCCCACCCCGCCGGGCAGCAAAGGTTGCCCGCCGCCGCGAACGGGCGGGCGATGTGACGGTGGGCTTCACTTCTGTCTCGATGCCGCGATGGGCCAGCGCAGCAATGACCTGACTGCGCTTCCAGTCAGCCACATAGGCATCGTCGATGTGTTGTAGGGAACATCCCCCGCATTGGCCTGCCTTGGGGCAGGGTGGTGTGACGCGATGGGTAGATGGTTCATGCACCGCGACGATGCGGCCACGCGAGCCCGACACATCAAGGCTCACAATGTCTCCCGGCACACCGCCTTCGACATAAACCTGGTCGCCATCAATGTTGGCGACGGCATCACCCTTGTGCGCGAGATCAGCAATCGTGGCGCGCGTTACAGCATCAGCCATCCTTGCGTGCTCCCAGCAGAAATTCGACATTGCCGCTTCCCCCGGCAATAGGACTTTCAACGCAGCCGGTCACGGTCCAGCCGTGCATGGCTTCCACGGCAGCACTCACGGTCTCAATAGACTTTTCCCGTGCTGCACTGTCTTTCACGATGCCGCCTTTGCCGATTGCCCCACGCCCTACTTCAAACTGTGGCTTCACCAACACGACCAGACGCGCTGTATCGGCCGCAAAGCTGCAGGCATGGGGCAATACTTTGGTGGCCGATATGAACGATACGTCGCACACGATCAGATCAACGGGAACCGGGATCTGCTCGGGCGTTAGGGAGCGTGCATCCTGTCCTTCAAGCGAGACGACGCGATCATCCGACAGAAATTTGGGAGACAACTGATCACGTCCAACGTCGACCGCAAAAACCTGTGACGCACCGCGGGTAAGCACAACATCCGTGAAACCGCCCGTAGATGCTCCGACATCAAGAACAGTCTTGTCTTTCGAAGGAATGCCGAACTGATCAAGCGCATGTGCCAGTTTCAAACCTGCACGTGAGACATAGGGGATGGCCGGATCTTCCAGGGTGATTTCAGTGTTGGTATCAAACTCCTGGGCGGGCTTTGCAGCCGTAACCCCGCGCACAAGCACCCGTCCTGCCTTGATTTCCGCCTGGGCACGGGCGCGCGAGGGCGCCAAGCCGCGCTCCACCATCAGCAGATCAAGCCTCACTGATTTTCTCCGCAATCAAAAGTGGGGATACGCTTGATGAATGGGTGTGGAATGCCCTAGCGAGCCTAGTCAACGTCAAGGTTTGCCGCAGCGGATCCTTTTACAGCTCCGTCTGACCCCAGCGTGATTTTCTCGACCTTCATTTCGGCTTCACGCAACTTGGCCTCACAATGGGCCTTAAGGGCGGTCCCGCGTTCATAGACCTGAATTGATTTTTCGAGATCCACGTCACCGGCTTCAAGCTCACTCACAATGGTCTCAAGTTCCTGAAGTGCGGTCTCGAAGGAGAGCTTCTTGATATCAGCGGGAATTTTGTCAGCCATCTTGGGTTCCTAGCAGGGGTCGAGCAGCTATGCAGCCAAAAGCGCCTTCACATGGGCGCGCGAGGCGCTGGCGAGAGCTTCTAGATCATACCCACCTTCCAGTAGCGATACGACACGCCCATCGCAATACTTGGATGCGATGTTACAGAGCTCGGCGGTCACCCACCCATAGTCATCATCTTCCAGATCCATCTGTGCCAGGGGGTCACGCCGATGGCCATCAAACCCCGCTGAAATGATCAGCAGGTCCGGGTCAAAGGCCTCGAGAGCTGGGAAAATGCGGGTGGCATAAGCCTCGCGAAAGTCGGCGCCGACGGCATGGGCCGGCAGGGGTGCATTTACGATGTTGTTGCTGATGCCTGTTGTCGTGGCTGATCCCGTGCCTGGGTAAAGCGGGTGCTGGTGCGTGGAGGCGTACATGAGGGAGCCATTGGTCAGGAAAGCTGCCTCGGTTCCATTGCCGTGATGCACATCGAAATCCACGACCGCCACGCGGGACAGCCCATGCTGCTCCTGCGCATGCCGTGACGCAATCGCCGCATTTGAGAAGAAGCAAAAACCCATTGCACGTTCCGGCTCCGCATGGTGGCCAGGTGGACGTGTCGCACAGAACGCGTTTTTGACGCTCTTGCCGACTACCATGTCCACTGCCTGAATGGCAGCACCGGCGGAGAGAAGAGCAGCATCAAAGCTACGTGCTGACATCACAGTGTCTTCGTCCACGAAATGGTAGCCGTCCTGAGGCACGCTGCCTTTCATGGCGTCTATGTGGGCCTGCGGGTGCACCAGCAAAAGATGCTCCAAAGTGGCAGCAACAGCCTGGTGGCGTTGCAGCGCCTCGAAAGCGCCGCCTTCGAGTCCAGCCAAGACAGC
>JBCBUN010000342.1:0-2898 GCA_039818145.1 Pseudomonadota bacterium | reverse complement strand
GGTCCGTCACCGGCGTAACGTCAACCGGCGCTTCTGACGGACCCGGTTGTTGAAACAGAAGAAGCAGCGCCGGCCCAGTAAACGGGCGGTGCTTAGCACATGACTGATCTTGTGGTTGCCATAGGCCTCGTCCTCGTCATTGAGGGCGTGGCCTATGCTGCTTTTCCCCAAGCGTTCCGCCGTATGCTGAAGATGGTGGAAGATACGCCCGACGCAGCCTTGCGTATGGGCGGACTGTTGGCGGCCTCAATCGGCCTGGTCATCGTCTGGCTGGTGCGCGGCTGAAGACTGCGCTTGAAGACTGCGCTTGAAGACTGCGCCTGGGGCATGCGTTCACGGTCATGAACCTCACGAAAACGTAATGTTCATGGGGGCGGTGCGCCTCCTTTTGCCCACATTTTCTGCCGATAAGCGACAGAACGCGGATGTGTATCAGGCCGCTTGTCCTTTTTCTGCCCAGCTTTGTGGTTAACGCAAGTGAAATGGGCAGTGCCCTAGAACAAGGCGTTTCGCGGCATATCTTGTCGGGAGCGCCACCTGGCTCTGACTTTCAGTTCACTCAAACGGCTGGGGCCTACGAGAAAACCCAAGGAGACGTCCTCAAGTGACATTCCAAACATCATTTTCCGCCACCCGCATTGCGCGCGCAGCAACGCTCGCACTTGGTGTTGTGGCGATCGGCGCCGCCTCTCTTGCCTGGACACCGGCAGATGCGCGGTCCGCGCCTGAGAGCTTTGCAGACCTCGCTGAAAAGCTGACGCCTGCGGTGGTCAATATTTCAACGGCACAGACAGTGTCTGGCGGCAGCGGTGTTCCGCTTCCCGAATTTCCTCCGGGTTCCCCGTTTGAGGAGTATTTCGAAGAGTTTCTTGAGCGCCATGGTGGCGAACAGCAGTCTCGCAAGGTGCAGTCGCTTGGCTCCGGCTTCGTGATTGACCCGGACGGTCTTGTTGTCACCAACAACCATGTGGTGGAAGACGCCGACGAAGTGACGGTCACGTTCTCGGACGGTGAAACACTGGATGCTGAAGTTCTGGGTCGCGATCCCAAGACGGATCTGGCCCTGCTCAAGGTTGAAGCAGATCGCAAGCTTCCCTTCGTTCGCTTCGGCGACAGCGAGGCGCTGCGCGTGGGCGACTGGGTCATGGCGATCGGCAATCCGTTCGGCCTTGGCGGCACGGTTACTGCGGGTATCCTTTCGGCACGCGACCGTGACATCAACGCAGGTCCGTATGATGCGTTCCTACAGACGGATGCCTCGATCAACCGCGGCAACTCCGGCGGACCGCTGTTCAACATGGCCGGCGAAGTCATGGGCGTGAACACAGCCATCATTTCACCAACGGGTGGTTCCATCGGCATCGGCTTCTCCATTCCGGCAACGACGGCGACAAGTGTCATTGATCAGCTCAAGGAATTTGGTGAAACACGCCGTGGCTGGCTTGGTGTGCGCATCCAGACGGTGACCGATGATCTGGCTGAAGGCCTTGGGCTTGAAGACACCAAGGGTGCGCTCGTTGCAGGCATCCAGGAAGGTGGCCCGGCTGTCGGCAGTGGTATTGAAGCCGGTGACGTGATCATCAAGTTCGACGGTAAGCCTGTCGACAAGATGCGCGATCTTCCGCGCATTGTTGCGGACACGGAAGTTGGCAAGGCTGTGGACGTGCTGGTTCTGCGGGACGGCAAAGAGGAAACCTATCAGGTCACTCTTGGACGTCTTGAAGAAGCAGACGGCACCGTGGAAGCAAAAGCCGAGCCGCGTAAGCCTGCTGAGAACGAAACGCTCGGCCTGTCTCTGTCATCTCTGAACGACGTGCTGCGGGCGCAGTACGAAGTGGCTGATGATGTGGATGGTGTGCTGGTTGTTGCAGTCGTTCCCGGCAGTCAGGCCGCTGAAAAGCGGGTGCGTCCCGGTGACGTCATCGTCAAGGTTGCACAGGAAAACGTGACCAATCCGGACAAGGTTGAAGAGCAGGTTGCTCGTGCCAAGTCGGAAGGTCTGAAATCCGTGCTGCTGCAGATTAGCCGCGGCGGTGAAACCAGCTTCGTCGCCCTGCGGGTTGAAGGCAGCTGAGCCGCTTTTAACCCACACGAACCAGACAAGATGAAACAGGCCTCGTACCCCAGCGGTGCGGGGCCTTTTTGCTACTGGCCTGCAAACTCGTCGCGGGCATAACCCTGTATGTACAGCAAGGAGGTGAGGTCGGTGTGGTCCAGCCGGGCAGGGGCTGCCTGAGCCACCACGGGTTTTGCATGGTAGGCCACGCCGATCCCTGCGGCTTCAATCATGGCGAGATCATTGGCGCCGTCGCCCACCGCCATGGTGCTTTCGATCGCCAGGGAGTGTTCTGCTGCGAGTTGTTGAAGGCTCTCAAGCTTTGCGGCCCTGCCGAGAATGGGATCGGTGACCGCGCCCGTAAGATGGCCATCTTTCATCTCAAGAGTATTGGCACGGTTGGTATCAAAGCCCGCCGTCACGGCCACGCGGGCGGTGAAGAACGTGAAACCGCCTGAAACAAGGGCGCAATATCCACCATTGAGGCGCATTGTGTCTGTCACTGTGCGAATGCCGGGAGAGAGCGTGATCCGTGTTTCAAACACCTGTTCGAGTTTTGCTTCCGGTAGGCCTTCCAGCAGTTTGACGCGCTCGCGTAGGGCAGGTTCAAAGGCCAGCTCGCCGCGCATGGCACGTTCGGTGATGTCTGCCACGTGGGCACCGATACCGGCTTCTGCTGCCAGTTCGTCGATGCATTCCTGCTCAATAACCGTCGAATCCATGTCGGCGATAAGCAGGGCCTTGCGGCGATGGCTTGTCCCCTGGGCAATTATGTCGATCGGCTGGCCGTCAAGGGCGGCGCGGGCTGCCGCCTCAATGGCGTGTAGTTCGGCTGGGTCAAT
>JBCBUN010000341.1:0-2900 GCA_039818145.1 Pseudomonadota bacterium | reverse complement strand
ACTGAAGAGCAGAAGGCGAAGTACCTGGAAGGCTCGCTCAACGGTGAAGTCCGCGTTGCTTTCGGCCTTACCGAACCTGACCACGGATCGGACGCCACCTGGATGGAAACCGTCGCCACCCCTGAAACCCGCGATGGGGTGGATGGCTATCTCATCAACGGCATGAAGATGTGGAACACGGGTGTGCATGTCGCGACCCATGATTTTGTGTTTGCGCGCACGTCTGGTGATGACGGGTCGGCCATCGGCATCACCTGCTTCATCGTTCCCATGGATGCACCGGGCGTGAACATTGAAGAGTACTTGTGGACATTCAACATGCCGACGGATCATCCGCGGATCGCGTTCAAGGATGTGTGGGTTCCAGCTGAGGACAATCTCGGCGGCATTGATCATGGTCTGCAGCTTGCCCAGCACTTTGTGCATGAAAATCGCATCCGCCAGGCAGCATCCAGCGTTGGGGCGGCGCAGTTCTGTGTCAATGAAAGCGTGCAATACGCCAAGGACAGAAAACCCTTCGGCAAACCGCTTGCAACCAATCAGGCGATCCAGTTTCCCCTTGTCGAGTTGCACACGGACTGCGAGATGATCCGCACACTGGTCCACAAGACCGCGTGGCAGATGGATCAGATGTCGAAGCAGGATGTGGCGCGTCAGCTGTCGGACAAGGTGTCCATGTGTAACTACCGCGCCAACCGCCTGGTCTGTCAGGCTGCAGATACGGCGATGCAGGTGCATGGTGGCATTGGCTATTCGCGGCACAAGCCGTTTGAGCACATCTACCGGCATCATCGCCGCTACCGGATTACGGAAGGTGCTGAAGAAATTCAGATCCGCAAGGTCGGTGGACATATGTTCGGCTATATCGGCAAGTCGGGCGGCAAGCGGCCTGAGGCTGCTACCAAGTAGCGCCGCCGGCCTACTGCGCGGCGACTTGCGTCTGCCCCTCTTGGGCGATCTGAGCCTGATCAACTGCCTGTTGGTCGGGCCCTTCGCGTGTTGTACGCCAGGCGGGCATGCGTACGGTTACTGTTGTGCCGACGCCTGGTTCGCTTTCAAGGATGAGCGTGCCACCGTGGAGCTCGGCCAGGGACTTCGTAATCGGGAGACCTAGGCCGGTGCCGCCGTGGCTGCGCGCCATGGGGCCTTCCGCCTGGCCAAAAGGTTCCATCACCTTTGCAATCAGGTGAGGTTCAATGCCGATGCCTGTATCCGTCACACTGAGGATAAGATCATGATCGTCTGCAAGGCGGGCTGACAGTGTGACGTCGCCCCCGGCAGGCGTGAATTTCGTCGCGTTGGAAAGGAGGTTCAGCATGATCTGTTTGACCGCGCGCTCATCCACGTAGGCCTGCGGAATGTTGTCTGCGATATCGATGACGAGCGTCACATGGTTTTCCTGGGCTCGGGGGCGCACAAGATCAGCAGACCATCGGGCCAGGATTTTGAGGTCCGCCCAAGTCTCGTCGATCTCGAATTGACCGGCTTCAATCTTTGAGATGTCAAGAATGTCGTTGATCAACTCGAGCAGGTGACGCCCGCTGGAATGAATGTCGCCGATATACTCGATGTATTCCGGTGTGCCGATGGGCCCGAACATCTCCTCACGGATCATTTCCGAAAAACCAATGATGGCGTTGAGCGGCGTGCGCAGCTCGTGGCTCATATTGGCCAGGAACTGGCTCTTGGAATGGTTGGCGATTTCCGCCGTGCGCAAGGCTTCGGCCAGACGTTGTTCCGCGCGACGGCGTTCGATGGCAACGGCGGCAAGCTTCGCGGCGCTGTTGATGAATTTGAGATCGCTGTCGCTTGGTGCGCGCGGGGTGCGGTAGATCATGGCAACAGAACCAAGCACGCGACCGTCCCGGGACTTGACCGGGAAGGACCACACCGCTCCGATTTCCATTTCTGCAACCAGGTTTTGACGATCCGCGAAGATGGGGTGGGTGGATGTGTCTGTGACGATCACCGGTTCGCCGGTTGAAGCGGCAATCCCGCACGGCCCGGCTTCATCATTTGCCAGCATGCCGTCGAAAATGTCCTTGTAGAGTGGCGGCAGGGACTGGGCAGCGCCATAGCGCAGAGTGTTGTCCTCATCGAGCAGCAAAATGGAAGCGCGCATGCCCGGCTTCTGCTCTTCCATGGCGTTGGTCAGTTCGGACAGGACCTCCGGCATGGTGGTGCCGGTTGCCAGCTTCTCAAGAACGTTGAGGTGCATCTTGAGTTCGCTGTCAGCACTCATGCGTGCGGTGGCGTCGCGTACGTTCAGCACCATGCCATTGACGCTTTCGTCATGCAGCATGTTGCGGGCGGTGGTTTCAATCCAGATTTTGCGACCGGAAAATGTTTCTGCCCAGCCTGAGATGCTTGCCGTGTTTCCGTGCTCGGCAAGCAACCCTCCCAACGCGTCCTGGACCTCGGGTCGGAACTCGGGGGTCGCCAGGTTGTCAACGCGGAATCCAATGAGTTGCTCCGGTGTCGCATCAAACATGCGCGCGACTGTTTCGGTGGCAAACTTGATGTGGCCGTCGTCGGAGATAATGCCGATGCCGTCAAAGGCATGATCGACCAGGGCGCGAAACCTGCGTTCGCTTTTGGTCAACTGACTGTTTGCGGCTTCAGCTTCTTTCAAGGCGCAGTCGGACTGCGCCTTGGCTTTTGCGAGGTCTCGAATGAGATCATCATGCTCCAGCCTCAGCGAGATGGCCGATTCACCCTGGGCAATGACCTGTTTGGTGACAGCCAGCATAAAAAGATACACGAGCACCACCAGTAGTCCGATGCCCATATAAATAGGTTCTCCTGTCTGCACGCCGGCAGTCACGATGGCGATCGTGATCGGAACCGTGCAGGCAAGGTAGACGCGCCATTCATATGCGGTTGTGGCTGTTGCAATTGAT
>JBCBUN010000340.1:0-2903 GCA_039818145.1 Pseudomonadota bacterium | reverse complement strand
GGCGTGCGCACCGGCCACATTTTCCATCATGTCCGACTGCATGGCGCCGCCACCAATGTCCAAGCCAAAATAGCCTGTAATTACGCTGTCGCAAAAGAAGTACCTGCGGCCACGCCCATTGATCCAGCCTGCCGTTTCGTCAAAGCCAATGTCGTTGGTGCCCCGGTTGTTCAGGCGCATAATCGGCTGTCCGCCCCGGAATGCCGTCTGGCTTGAGATACCCGACCAGCCACCTCGGCTCTCGATATAGCAAGCCCGCACATAGACCGTCCAAGCGAATTGCTCACGTAGGAAGATGGGGTGTCCTGTCCAGCCTCGTGACGTTCCCATAATCATTGAGCGGCCCACGCCACCAAGATCAGCATTCGGCAATGCCCTGACCTTTGTTCCCAAGGCAAAAAGGTTTTGCGGTGTCATAAAGGCGTATTCAGGGTTGCCGTAGAACTCGCAATCGTTGGCAAACATCGCAACGTTTCGGCCCTGAATTTCTGAACTTGCCAGTGTCGTAATGCAGAACCAACCGCAGCCTGTGATGTCGAGATTGTCGAACACAATCTTGGCGGCAGGGTCGCCCTTTACAGGTGCCGATCCATCAATGCTGTCGTAAATAGTGGCCGGGAAATCGCACTGAAAGAACCCACGGCTGAGAGTTTTTGAGCCACCAAGCCACCCATCAGGGTTTGTTGGTCGCCCGTTCAGAATGTCGTAGCCCATATCATAGACACCGCCCTTGATGCGCCAAGCCCATGCAGGACGGCTATCAACCAAAAACAGGTAATCTCCCACCACATCTACATCCAGATCGCGCTCTGAATAACTGAATTGCGCCGACCCCCCGTAGGTATCAACCAGGCACGGCCCTTTGGCGTCTCTGCTGGAAAATTGTCTCGCCCGTTCACTGAACGACGCCCCGGATTGCACACAGATACGCACGCCTGCGGTGACGCTGTTCTTGATTGCTGCGAACCGAGCAGACGCGGCGTCGAAGGTAGTGCAGCGATTGGCCACGTCATGCGTAGGCGCATCTGTCCAGTCGGATGTCGGGCTGACCACGATGGTGCTGGCGGCGTCAAATTCAGTGTCAGGATTGTCCACAACCAGATCGGGGAGAGTTGCTGTGCCCCAATTCCCTTCGTCGTCGTAGACATATACAGAGCGTTTCGTGTAAGTTCTCGGCTCCGAATAGACGTGACCGCAGTTCTGGCCATACTGACACGCTTTGTTGCGGTGCGCCGAACTGCTGATCCAATCATTCCGATAATTGCCAGTGTCGCCCGTATGCACGACGAAGTGGCACCGCTGATAGCTTGGGTCGTATGCCTCAATGGCAAGCCGTAGCGTATCCTCGTCTTGCGGCGTGAGGTCATGGTAAGGATCGGCAAACGCAGGCGCCCAATCCGGCGTTGTGTAGCTTGTGCCGCCTGACACACGGATGCGCCATTCGACTGGGTAGGGCGCAAACGTGCCCTCAGATGGTACAATTTCCTGTGCATCTATCGTGAGCGTTGCGGGGCCAACGCCTGACCATGTGTTATCAGGCTGTTTCCACGCGGAAATCGTATTCGGGCCGACAGTCGCGCTGCCTTGCGACGCTGTCAATGTAACCGTCTGCCCGTCGAGCGCGGATGATAAAAACCTTGCCTTTGTCATTGTGTCGCCACCGCTATGATCACACGTCCATGTCCACCAGCAGCACCGAGGTTTCCGCCACCGCCGCCGCCGCCGCCGCCGCCAAGACCATTCGTTCCGGCTGAACCGATACCACCGCCAGCACCACCACCGCCAGCACCGCCAGAACCGGCGTCGACGTTCTTCGCGCCACCGCCGCCACCGCCGCCGTATGTTACAGCAGTTCCAGTTATTGAAGATGCCAAGCCAGCGCCGCCGTCACCCCCAGATGTGCTGTTGACAGCATCGGCCCCGGCACCGCCAGCGCCGCCGCCCCCACCACCGGCAGCACCAGAGTTAGCACCGTCAGTAGAACCGCCGCCTCCATTGCCGCCTGTTCCTGTGGATGTTCCGCCGAGACCGGAATTTGACCCGCCGCCGCCGCCTGCGCCGCCACCTGAGCCAGCATCGCCATCTGCGGCAGAGAAGTCGCCAGTTTCACCACGACCACCGTACCCACCACCGCCAGCACTCAGGAGCGCACCAATGCTAGAGGCGCTTCCCGATGCTGATCCGGCACCACCCGCAGCGACTGTTACTGTGTAAGTGGTAGCCGCAACCGTAAGTGTAAGGTCTTCGACAACCTCACCTCCACCGCCGCCAGCACCGCCGCGCGTGTTGCCATTGCCACCACCGCCGCCTGATCCAACGGCCAACGCCTCGACGTCACCGCCGCTGGAAAATACGATAGTTCCTCCACTGTCGGCCTGATCAAACACATAAAGAGCGTAGCCCGGACGTGTCGATGTATCTGCAGCAACAGACGCGAACGAAACGATAGTACCAGAACCCGCCGCTGCACTAACCGCTGCACTGCTTGACGTCGCTGATCCAGCGTTGTCCGACAAGCTTTCCCGAACCCGAACGTCTGTGCCAGCATCAGCTGACACCAGCGTATAACTGGCCGCCGTTGCCCCAGCAATATCGACACCGTTCCGCTGCCATTGATAGTTCGCAGATTCCAGGCCGCCGTTGTCGGGCTCATAGACCCAAAGGCCGGGGGTCAGTGTCAGCGTCTCACCTTCTGCTGGCGTGCCGTCGTCAATGACTTGCGGCGGCACGAGATTCACCGGCCCGGATGCGAGGTCCGCGCCGCTGAAAGTGAACACGCCTGGACCGTTACCCGCATTGTAAGTCGCGTAAATTGCGGGGCTGGTCATGGTGATCGTAACCGCCCCGGTGGCGCCGTTGATCTCCAGTTCGGCATCGGTCAGATTTTCGGTCAGGCTGAATCC
>JBCBUN010000339.1:0-2904 GCA_039818145.1 Pseudomonadota bacterium | reverse complement strand
GACGAAATAAGCATCTACTACGACCCGATGATCGCAAAGGTGATTGCATGGGGCGATACGCGCGATGCGGCACGCCAGTTGTTGATCAAGGCACTGGGTGACGTTGAAGTTGTGGGTGTGACCACCAATGCTGCGTTTTTGAAGGATGTTGTCAGTCATCCGGTTTTTGCATCCGGCGAGATGGATACGGGTTTTATCGAGGCCCACACGACCGAGTTGCTGCCAGGCAAACAGGCTGCTCCGGCCGATGTTGCGGCTTTCGCAGCCCTCGCGCTGGCTCAGAACAGGACGTTGCATGCGGCCCGGGGCAGTGATGCTGACCCATACTCACCATGGAACGATGTGGGTGGCTGGCGCCTGGTTGGTACTGCCGGTAAGACACTCACCCTTCTGGACCACGACACGCGGATTACCGCAGAGGTCACATATGGTGCGGATGTGATTTCAGTGTCGCTTGAAGGTGCCGAAGGCCAGGTGAGTACCTACCGGGTGACTGAAGGCGCGATTGAAGCTGTTGTGAACGGCGCACGCATGTCAGCGGGTGTTCATATTGATGATGAAACAGTTTCCGTCATGAAAGACGGCGCGACCTGGACATTCGATGTTCCCGATCCGCTGGATGTAGACGCTGCGGATGCCGCGGCCTTGGGAGGTGTTGAAGCACCGATGACCGGCAAGATCACGCAAGTCTGGGTCCAAGCAGGAGATAGCGTTCAGCGCGGTGCACCGTTGATTGCCTTGGAAGCCATGAAAATGGAGCACACCCTGAATGCGCCGGCTGACGTGACTGTAGCTGAGGTTCTGGCGACACCCGGTGATCAGGTTGAAGGCGGCGCGGCCCTCGTAGTGTTTGACGCGCCTGGCGAATAGACTGCGTAAATGGCACTTAACCTCATAAAGCTCTGCGTTGGCGCTTCCTCAATTGACGATCTGGCTGACTGGCAGGGCAGGGTGCTGGCGGGCAAGACCGGATACGGAAAAGTCGACAAGCTATTCCATACCACCCGGATGACGCCGAAGCGCGGCGAGGAACTGCTTGATGGCGGCTCCCTTTACTGGGTTATGTCCGGCACCATACGTGTCCGGCAGAAACTGCTGGATATTGAACCGTTCAAGGATTCAGAAGGCATCAAGCGCTGCCGCTTGGTCCTTGATCCACCCTTGATCCAGACACGCCCGGCACCTCGGCGTCCGTTTCAGGGCTGGCGATATCTTGAAGCCAAGGACGCGCCAGCGGACCTTGATATGTCGACTGCGGGGGCAGACGATATGCCTGCTGAGATGCAGGCGGAACTCATGGAGCTCGGATTGCTATGACTTTGCGGTATTGCGCACCCCTCGCGGTCGGGGTGGGACTTGCAGTTGCAGCACTTTTGCCAACTACGCCCGCCCACGCGGCTGGGGCGTGCCTGAGCATGCCATTGGTTTTTGAAACCGAGACCGCAAGCGGCTGTCCAGATGCATCAACTCTGGAGCGGCTGATGGATGCGCCACTGCCCATCGGCACAAGATCACCCGGCACGGGCAAATCCGAAGGTGTAGAGCTGACAGCGCCTGATGATAGCGCTAAGCGTCATGTGCGAACCTGCCGCGCCTACGCAGATGCTGTGGGCGATGGGTGGTATGCAGCTACTCAGCTGGACATGAATTTTGAAGGCTTCATGCGTGTCGCCTGCGGGTCTGTCATGGCTCTGGCGGCGTCAGGCGAGGCAACCTCGTCGAGGATTGATGACGAGCAGGTTGGATTTCAGACGCTGTCGCTCCTTCCTGTTGATGTGTTGCCAGCGCTTGCGCCTGATACGGAAGATACACTCGCCACACTCAAAGCTGCGCAGTTCAGTGTTGGCAGCATGGCGGCGACCGGTGATGTGCTGACCAGAGGCAGTTCACCGGATCAACTGGAGCTGGCGTATGCGGGGGCGGCCTCGACATTTGGCGAAGTGGCGCGTGGTGATTTCAATGGTGACGGCGAGATGGACATACTGGTCTATGCGCGCCATGAAGCCGTAAACGGGTCGCTTCGGTGGTACGAACTCTTCGCCCTGTCATACCCGGACCAGTCCCTGACCTTTGAGCGGTTTGAGCCCGCAGGCGTGGAGGCACTGTCGTCAGGAAATTGACGGCAAGGCCTAATCGTTGTCGCGTGGATTGACGTTGTCGATCAGACGCGTTGTGCCCAGGTGAGCTGCCGCAAGAATCCGAAGTGGGCAGCCCTCCTTGATTTCTGTCTGAGACACACTTGCCAGGCTGTCGGCGTTGCGAATTGCGACATAGTCGATTTTTTCAAATCCTGCGGCCAGCAGAGCGGCACTTGCGGTCTCCTCGGCGGCTAGCGGATCGGTGCCGGTCAGGACCTGCTTTCCAACGTCATCAATGATGCGCTTCATGCTGGGTGCGACGGCACGATGCTCCTTGCTCAAATATGCGTTGCGTGACGACATGGCCAGGCCATCCGTCTCGCGAATGGTCGGGCCGCCAATGACCTCCACAGGGATATCAAGATCACGGACAAGGCGGCGGATTACCTGCAATTGCTGATAGTCCTTCTCACCAAAAACAGCGACATCCGGCAGGACCTGCAAAAGCAGCTTTGTTACGACCGTGGCGACGCCTCCAAAGAAATGGGGACGATGATCGGTTTCGAGTCCTTGTGACGGACCATCAACATGCACCGACGTTGTGAAACCTTCAGGGTACATTTCCCGGGGGGGCGGGGCCCAGAGGAGGGAGGCACCGCGGCTCTCCAGTTTCGCCTTGTCACCGTCTTCATCACGGGGATAGCGGTCCAGGTCCTCGCCGGGGGCGAACTGGGTGGGGTTAACGAACAGGCTGACTGCAACAACATCAGAGTGGCTGGAGGCAATATCGACCAGTGCGAGATGCCCCTCATGTAACGCACCCATG
>JBCBUN010000338.1:0-2908 GCA_039818145.1 Pseudomonadota bacterium | reverse complement strand
TGAGCCCGTTTACTACGCCTATGCCGAAGCTGTGACGGATGGCGGTGATGTAGCGACGCGCAATGATGTGCCCATGGTGTGGGGCGGTGACAGGTCATTCTGCACCAAGCCGACACGTTTCTTCATTCGTGGACGCACCAATTGCGCAGCGCGCGGATATGATGAAGTACCGTTTCAGGAAGTCGATGTGTCGGGCCAGGAAACCCACACCATGCGCTTGCGTTAGAGCGTCAGCACCGGCTGGTCGGCGCTTAGGCGTCTAGGCGGCCAGACCAAAATAGTCGAGCAGGCGAACCATCTCTTCTTCGGTCAATGGAAAATCGCTGCCGCCGCGTGCAGGGAGCAACTCCGGTGACTTCAGGTGCATGATGTGCGTTTGAATAAGAACGGAAACCCGCATCGACAGACGCGCACGCCACACAAGAGCCGTGATGGCTTTGCCGTTGCGAGACGTCAAAATCCGTTGCACTTCGGGTGCTTTGAGGCCCGACAGCATGCTGAGGGCATATGTCACCTGCTCCGTGTACCCGGCTTCGGCGGCCTCTGAAATGAACCCGCCGTCAAGGCGACCCTGCTCGCGCGCGTTTTGCACAATCTTCAACGCGCTCGCTGCTGTGTCCGGCACCTGTGTTTCATCCAACCGGTCATGAAGCCGTCCGGACAAAAGCCGTCGCGTGTCGTCATCAAGGCCCAGTCTGTCTGCCATCCCGTACAGGAGGTCACGGCCCACAAACTGTGCGATGCGCCTCACAGCGCGTATGGAGAGATCGGGCCGCATGGAGATTGGCCCATGCCACTGGGAAACCTCTTCTGCATTCTTCACGATTTCTTCCATCGTGCTGGCGCGAATTTGCGCACTGGTATTTGCCAGAAGCGTCGCGACAGCTGGGATATCCATCGAGGCCACCACTTCATCAGAGACATCTCCGCTCAGCGCTTCGCGCCCCGCAATGGCCTCAATGACCCCTGTCACCTGGGTTGTTGCGATCAGTTCGATCAGGTCCGCATCGCTCAGGAGTGGTGAATATCGCAGAATTGGTCCGCATACAGATATTTCGGTGTCGCGTGCCAGCGCCTGAACAACATTTTGTGGTGCAAAGGTGGAGTTCTTGATTTCCTCAGCCAGAATCGCTCGGACGCGGGGTTCCTGGTCTCGTGCCAACTTTTCGATCAGCTCAATTGTCTGCTCACGCAACGCATCCGTTTCGCGCTGCGACAGATTGGGAAGCAGGCGGGCAATCTTGCCTGTCAGTTCCTCACGCACCGACCGGTCTTCATCATCGGCCAGTGCGACATTTGCCTGATGTGGGGTCGCTGGATTGGCGGCTACAAGCGCCCGTGTTGGCGTGTCGGCATCGCCGGCGAGGTAGTAGAGCATTTCCGGCTTGAGGTCAGTCCGCGACGCGAGCGTGCGGCGGGCATCCGTGTTTTGAGATTCAAGCAGCGAACGGGCCTCTTCATAGGCCAATGCCTCCCGTGAGGCCTTGTCCTGCCCTGCCAGCTTTTGAATGAATTTCAGCATCGCGTGTCCCAGGCGGCAAAATGCATTGTGAACCCCCAGAATGCACCGGGGTTTCATGCGCCAAAGTCTAAAGCCCCGCGCCTAATGGAAAATTAACCGCCTTTTGTGAGGTGCGAATACAAGGCAAATGGCAGCTATCTGCCCATCGCAGTTGCCAATTAGGGGGCAGCGGCCCACATTCCCATGCATGACAGACAGCCTGGAAAATACCGCGCACAAGCCGATCCGACATCCACAGTTCGACCACGTGGATACTTGGATATTCGACCTCGACAACACGCTTTACCCCGCTCACTGCAACTTGTTTGCACAGATTGATGAGCGCATGGGGTCGTTCATTGCCAATGAGCTGGATGTTGACCGCGTCGAGGCCCGCCGCATCCAGAAGAAGTTCTACGTGGAGCACGGGACCACGCTGGCGGGACTGATGTCTGAGCACGGGATGGCACCGGGCCCTTTCCTCGACTATGTGCACGACATTGACCTTGCAGTGGTGGACCCAAGTGAGGCGCTGGACGCGGCTCTGGCGCGTCTGCCGGGCAAGCGCTTCATCTTCACCAATGGCTCCCACAAGCACGCTGAGAATGTGGCGGGAAAACTGGGCGTGCTGGACCGCTTTGATGGGATAATTGACATCGCAGCCTGCAATTTCGTCCCCAAACCGCACCCGGACGCATTCACCCATTTTCTTGGTCATTCCCAGGCAGATGCAGGGCGGGCTGCCATGTTTGAGGACATTGCCCGCAATCTGGAGGTGCCGCACCAGCTGGGCATGCGTACGGTCTGGATTCAGACCCATGAGGATTGGGCCACTGAAAAAGCCCACCACGGCAAGGATGGTGAGCACGTCCACCATGTAACCGATGATCTGGTGGGGTTCCTCGACACGCTTTAGGCGCGAGTAGAGGTGCCGGTAGCGGCCATTTGCCAGAGCTAATCTTGTTGACTGGTGGGGGGCTAAGGCTATCGTGCGCCTCAAATCGTCAATCGATCAGATTTCAACCCGACTTCCAGACCGACAAGAGACAAAAATGAGCTTTGCTGACCTCGCCGCCACCATTGAAACCGCGTTCGACAATCGCGACAGCGTGTCCACCTCCACCACGGGTGAGGTTCGCGATGCAGTGGATACAGCCCTTGGCGCGTTGGATTCCGGTGAGGTGCGGGTCGCGGAAAAACACGGCGACACCTGGAAGGTCAACGAATGGGCCAAGAAGGCCGTTCTCCTGTCATTCCGGCTGAACGACATGGCGCCAATTGAAGGCGGTCCGGGCGACAACACAGCTTGGTGGGACAAGGTGCCCAGCAAGTTTGAAGGCTGGGGCGACAATCAGTGGCGTTCAGCGGGCTTCCGCGCGGTGCCGAACTGCGTCGTCCGCCGATCTG
>JBCBUN010000337.1:0-2913 GCA_039818145.1 Pseudomonadota bacterium | reverse complement strand
AGCCAACCGAAAAGGCCGAGACCGAATGGTCGATCCACAATGAGCAGGCCGCCAATCTCACACTCTATCACCAGGCCAATACCTGGTACATTGGCGCAAAAGTCCCCGGCAAACCACGCACTTTCATGGCCTATATCGGCGGTGTGGATGTCTACCGGCACATTTGCGACGCCATAGCGGCAGACAACTATCAAGGGTTTGTGACCGCATAGGGTTGCTAAGGAATGTGATCCCGGGAACCGGCTGGCACGTAAGCGTGTCATGCCTGTTCCGGGAGAACACACAATGTCAGACACACGCCGCCAGCTACTCAATATCGTCACGGCTATTTCGCAAGCCGCCGTTCCTGCCATGCCTGCCCTTGGCATCGGCATCAGTGTCGGCGCGCGCGATGGTGCAGCGTCGCCTCTGGAAGTGCCCGCCGGCTACGCTTTTTCCATCTGGGGCCTCATTTTTCTGCTGGGCCTGATCTATGCCGTACAGCAGGCGCTGCCATCAGCAAAGACGTCGTCGCTCTACCGTGAAATCGGAAATGGAACGTGGATGCTGTTCGGCCTGTCCACCGCATGGATGGTGGTTGCGCAGCTGAATGGGCCGAATGCTGTTCTCGCCACCATCATTGTTGTGATGCTTGTCATATCCATCCGCATCATTGTCACCGCCTGGGACAGCCGGGGCGATGCTGCGCGCACCGTGGTTCTGCCGCTGTTCGGGCTGTATGCAGGCTGGCTGACTCTGGCAACCGCGCTCAACATTTCAGGCGTGCTGCGCGACTTTGGCGTCGCGCCCTTTGATCTGCCGGACTGGCAATACGCGTCATTGGTGCTGCTGGCGGCGACCCTGGTTGCCATCCCCGTCCTGATGCGCGTGCGCGGCCTGATCTGGTATGCCGCGGCGGCCATCTGGGGCCTTGTGGCGGTGGCCGTGAAGGACATTCCCATGGGCGCACCGGAAGCCTATGTGGGCTACCTCGCAGCGGTGATTGCCACCGTGCTCCTGCTCGTTCCGGCCAACTACCAACGCGCCAAACACCGCGAACCTGCCTATCCGTTCGTGTGATTTGTGAGCGCATAGCAGCCCTCCAACGAGAGATTGGGAGCGCGCCTTGTGTGCTGCTATAAAGCGGCCCATGAGCACATTTGAGAATCCAGTCTTCTGCGCCCTTGACACACCCTCACCGGACAAGGCGGCAAAGCTCGCCCGTGATGTGGGCACGGCGGTCGGTGGCCTCAAGCTCGGGCTTGAGTTCTTCATGGCGGCCGGGCCGCAGGGTTTTGCCCAAGTGGCAAACGAAGGCCGCCCAATCTTCCTGGATCTCAAGCTGCACGACATTCCCAATACCGTGGCAGGCGCAGTGCGCTCGCTGCTGCCTTTGAAGCCCGCCATTCTCAATGTGCATGCACAGGGCGGCCTCGCCATGATGAAGGCGGCAAGGGTTGCAGCGGACGAAGCACCCGACGGCGAACGCCCGGTCATGATCGGCGTTACCATGATGACCAGCCTTGATCAGTCCGACCTGGAGCGACAGGGCAACCGTCTGGCCACAACGGACTATGTACGTCGGCTTGCCGAACAGACCGCGGAAGCAGGCTTGGAAGGTGTCGTGTGCTCCGCGCTCGAAATTGAGACGCTGCGCGCTGATCTTGGCCCCGACTTCAAACTCATTGTGCCGGGTATCCGTCCCGAGGGGGCTGACATCGGCGACCAGAAGCGGGTGATGACACCTGCTGAGGCCCGTGATCTGGGCGCGGACATTCTGGTGATCGGCCGCCCGATTACCGCAGCGAATGATGCAGGCGCAGCCGCCCGCGCCATTGCATCTGATCTGGGGCTTTAAGGGTCATGTCGTCGCCCACCATCAAGATCTGCGGACTGACGACACCTGAAGCGGTGGAGGCGGTGAATGACATTGAGGCGGACATGGCCGGCCTCAACTTCTTTGAAAAAAGCCCCCGTTATGTGACGCCGCAACGCGCCTGCGACCTGGCATCGGCGCTCAAGCCATCCGTCCAGTCTGTGGCGCTGGTGGTGGATGCCCATGACGATGAGCTGGACACGATCGTGGCGGGCGCATCGCCCAATATCATCCAGGTTCATGGCAGTGAGACGCCGGAACGCGTGGCCCAGATCAAGGCGCGCTTCGGCCTGCCGGTCATGAAAGTGCTGGCCGTCAAGGCCGCTGAGGACATCGAAAAGGCCCGTCTTTACGAAGACGCCGCCGATTGGTTGCTGTTTGACGCCAAACCCCCTAAATCACTCGCTAATGCCTTGCCCGGCGGCAATGGTCTGGTCTTTGACTGGCGCCTGCTGACGGGATTCACCAGCCGGTGCCCGTGGATGCTCTCAGGCGGCCTGAATGCAGACAATGTGGCCGAGGCCATCCGGATTTCCGGGGCCAGGTCGATTGACGTCGCATCCGGCGTTGAGAGCGCGCCAGGCGTTAAGGATCCCCAGCGGATCAAGGATTTTGCGGCTGCAGCCCGCGCGTAAGCGTGGCGCGGTCAAAAGTGTCCGCGCGTAAGCGTGGCGCGGCCAGAAGCTTCGCGCGTAAGCGGAGTGTGAAAGGAATTTGTAGTGAGCGGTTCAAACTCACCTGCGGAGACACCCAACTCGTTCAAGACGGGTCCCGATGAGCAGGGGCATTTTGGACTTTATGGCGGACGCTTTGTGGCCGAAACCCTGATGCCGAATGTGCTGGCGCTGGACAAGGCGTACCGCGCTGCCAAGAAAGACCCGACCTTTGACGCGGAGCTGGTGGAGTTCCAGCAGCACTACACAGGGCGCCCAAGCCCGCTCTATTACGCCGAACGCCTGACGGAGCATCTGGGCGGCGCAAAGATCTACTTCAAGCGCGATGAGCTGAACCACACCGGCAGCCACAAGATCAACAACTGCCTTGGACAGATCCTGCTC
>JBCBUN010000336.1:0-2914 GCA_039818145.1 Pseudomonadota bacterium | reverse complement strand
CCATCCGCCATACCGGGTTTGATTCTCCTGCTGTCGCGCTCACGCAAATCTGATCCTAACAGTTCCCATCAAATGGGCGAAAAACCGCAAGAAACCAAGGGTCTAAAGAAGGGTTCCGGGCTGGTTTTCAAAGGCTTTCGGCCTCGTTATAGTCCGCCCGCAGCAGACCTGACACCACAGGCGGTGTCCTAGAGGTTCTGCCCCCAGTTTTGATTTCCCTGCATCGGAGACCTTGATGCTCATTACCCCGGCTTATGCGCAGACGGCGGGCGGAAGTAGCGACTTTCTCGTTACGATTTTTCCGTTCATCCTCGTTTTCGCAATCATCTATCTGCTGATCCTACGTCCACAGCAAAAGCGCATCAAAGACCATCGTGCGATGGTGGAGGCTGTGCGCCGCGGTGACACCGTTGTTACGGCCGGTGGGGTGATCGGCAAGGTCACCAAGGTCATCGACGACAGCGAAGTCCAGGTGGAGATTGCAGAAGGCACACGTGTTCGCGTCCTGCGCAGCACACTGTCTGATGTTCGCTCCAAGACCGAGCCCGCGCCTAAAGAAGCAACCAAAGACGCCCCCAAGGCAGCAAATGACGAGGACGCCAAGTCGTAGTCGGCATGTTTGCCGCCCGCGCATGGCGCTTCTGACGGAGAAGCTCTGAATGCTCTATTTCCCCCGGTGGAAATACACCCTGATCGCCATCACCTGCGTGCTCGGCTTCCTGCTGTCTGCGCCGAACCTGATTTCCAAAGACGCTCTGTCAGAGCTGCCGGACTGGTTCCCGTCCAATCAGGTCAACCTCGGCCTTGATCTTCAGGGCGGCGTGCACCTGCTGTTGCAAGTGGATGTTGAGACGGTGCTGAGCGACCGGCTTGAAGCCCTGGAAGACGATGTGCGCGTCACGCTGCGTGAGGCGCGCATTGGCTACACGGGCCTCAGCACAGCGGATGAGCGTGTGACCGTGCGTATTCGCAATGCGGAAGAGGTCCAGCGGGCAACTGATCTTCTGTCGGAGCTATCGTCGCCCATCAATGCAAATGTGTTTTCGGCGGTTCCTGAAAGCGACATTGATATCGAAGTAACCGGCAGTCGCATCGGGCTGACCTACACAGAGACGGCTCGCTTGCAGCGGCTGCAAAGTGTGCTTCAGCAGTCCATCGAAATTGTACGCCGCCGTATTGATGAGTTGGGCACCAACGAGCCGATCATTCAGCGTCAGGGCGCTGATCGTATTCTTGTGCAGGTGCCAGGTTTCGATGACCCCCAGCGCATTATCGATATCATCGGTCAGACGGCGCAGATGAACTTCCATCTGGTGGACACGTCCGTCTCCGTGGTGGAAGCCATTCAGAACCGTCCCCCCGCAGGGTCAATCGTCTTGCCGCTCATTGACGGGTCAGGCGGGTCGGTTCTCATTCGCCGTCGCGTCATGGTGTCCGGTGAAAGCCTCATTGATGCACAGCCAAGCTTTGATCAACAAACGAATGAGCCTGTTGTGACATTCCGCTTTGACGCATCCGGCGGCAAGCGGTTTGCCGATGTAACCCAGGCCAATGTGGGTCGGCCGTTTGCCATCGTTTTGGACAATCAGGTGATCTCGGCGCCCGTCATCCGGCAGCCAATCTTGGGTGGCAATGGGCAAATCAGCGGTGGTTTCTCCGTGACGCAAGCCAACGACCTTGCGATCCTTCTACGTGCCGGCGCGCTGCCTGCGCCCCTGTCTGTTCTTGAAGAACGGACGGTGGGTCCGGGGCTCGGCGCTGACAGTATTGCTGCCGGCGAGATTGCAGCAGCCATCGGCTTCATTGCTGTTATCTGCTTTATCCTGATCGTGTACGGGCTGTTTGGTGTGTTTGCCAATGTGGCACTCATCATCAATGTCGCCCTGATCTTTGGCGGCTTGTCGCTGTTGCAGGCAACCCTCACACTGCCCGGTATTGCCGGCATCGTGCTGACCATCGGTATGGCGGTTGATGCCAACGTGCTCATCTTTGAGCGTATCAAGGAAGAAGTGCGCGCGGGCAAGACGCCCATCAATGCCATTGACGTTGGATACTCGCGTGCATTGGGCACCATTATTGATGCCAACATCACAACCTTCATTGCTGCTGCCATCCTGTTCCAGATGGGCTCAGGCCCTGTGCGCGGCTTTGCCGTGACCCTGGCCATCGGCATCATCACATCCGTATTCACGGCCTTCACCGTGACACGGCTATTTGTTTCGATCTGGCTCAAGAGCCGCCGGCCTTCTGAAGTGCCGCTGTAGAGGCCAACGGGAAAACAATCATGCGCAAGCTCAAGCTCGTTCCAGACGATACACACATTCCCTTTCTCGGCATGCGCTTCATTGCGCTGGCTTTGTCCTCGGCGATGGTCCTTGGCTCGATCGCCATGGTCCTCATTTTCGGGCTGAACTTCGGTATCGATTTCCGCGGCGGCACGATGATCGAAATTGGCACCGAGGAACCTGCGGACATCGCGGACCTTCGAGACCGGCTCGGCGGACTTGGCCTTGGTGAAGTTCAGATCCAGGAATTTGGTGCGCCGACAGATGTTCTGATCCGCATTGAAACGCAGCCGGGCGGCGAGGGTGCACAGCGCGCCGCTGTGCAGACCGTGCGCGATGAACTGGGCGACACTGTCGAGTACCGTCGCGTTGAGGTTGTCGGGCCAACGGTCTCCGGGGAACTGATCGAGGCCGGTGTCCTCGCCATCATCCTCGCTGTAAGCATGATGCTGGTCTATATCTGGTTCCGCTTCGAATGGCAGTTCTCAGTGGGGGCTGTTGTTGCGCTGGTGCACGACGTGGTGATCACGATGGGGCTGTTTGCCGTTCTGCAGCTTGAATTCAACCTGTCGATCATCGCTGCCCTGCTGACAATCGTCGGCTACTCCATGAACGATACGGTGGTGGTG
>JBCBUN010000335.1:0-2914 GCA_039818145.1 Pseudomonadota bacterium | reverse complement strand
GCGCTTGGACAGGGAGTGGAAGGTGATGATGTTGGCAAAGCCAAGCCCGGCTTTGTGGGCTGCTTCCAGAATGCCCGTGGGAGGCGTGCCCGTGTAGATATCCGCGTAGCACTCGTCCGCAACAATGGTGATGTTGTGCGCACGTGCCAGGGTAATGAGCTTGACCCAATAGGCTGTGTCGGCGGCTGCGCCCTGCGGATTGGCCGGGGAGCAGATATAGAGCGCTGCTGCGCGGTCCAGCTCTTCGTCTGACAGAGCATCGAGGTCCGGCAGATGGCCGGTCTCGATTGTGGTGTTGAGATAGACGGGCTCCGCGCCTGCGCCCAGAGCGGCGGCGGCATAGCATTGGTAAAACGGGTTGGGCAGGAGGAATGCCGGTCGATCGGACATCTGGCCGCCAGCCTCGCGTGCGGGTGCAATGACCTGGCCGATGTTGAACAGGGCCTCGCGGGTGCCGTTGGCGGGCAGCACCATGGCGTCCGCATCAATGACGCCTTCAAGGCCGTAGCGGCGTTCAAGCCATCCGGCACAGGCTGCCCGAAACTCAGGCGTGCCAAGAGCTGGGGGGTATTTTCCAAACCCGGCAGATGCTGCGGTCAAAGCCGGCATCACGAAGTCGGGCTGGGGATGACGGGGTTCGCCGAGGGACAGATTTATTGTCGGGCCGCCGGCCTCAATGCCGTCCAGAAGCGCCCGCAACCGCGCAAAAGGCGATTCCGGCATGCCGTCAAAACGGGTGAGATAGGTCGGCGTATCTGACAAATCCGGGGCCTTCAGCGACTGGGTGTTAAGCGTTTTTGCGGTCAGGGCTTGGGTCTGGGTGCGCGCCAGGACCAAAAGAAAAAGTCATAGGCTTTGAGGCCGGTTTTCGACGGAAAACGGCCAGCTTTTGCAGCCTGCGTCTTTAGCATTAACGCATTGTTAACGCTGGGCGCATGGCGGCCAAATGGCGAGCGAAACCGAGATTTTCAATCATGTGGTGTGTGGAATGATTAGAAGTTGAACGAATTGCAACCGAGCCCTTCAGCGAATGTGCAAGCCCGCTCCCGTAGCCTTTGTTTCAAGGTCACATCGACGTTGAGGCGAACTGTCATCAAGACGGGAGGTCAGGTGCGATGCGTGCAGAAACGACGAAAGCTGACGAATGGGCAACCCATCTGGGCGGCATGCTTGCTTTTGCTGCCGGGTTTGCATCGATCTACATCCTGTGCGGTGCGGTGGCATCGGGGTTTGATGCTCTACAGGCGCTGCTGATTGATCTTGGTATCTTGAGTGTCGGGCTGGTTGTGTGGGGCGGTACGAAACTGCGCCGGCTCATCGTTGAGCGGCTCATGCTGTCCCATCACACATCCGTCGGCGCGACCTTTGCCCGCAAGGATATTGCCCTGACGACGGCGCAAATGCCGGGTGCTGAAACGCGAATGGCCCGACCGCTGACGCGACCGGGCCATCCACTCAACGATGTTGGTATGCCTGTTCCTGCTTAGGAGCGGGAGGTCAGGTCCTCTTCCGGATAGGCAGAGATGGAGTGGATCGAGAGATCCGCACCGCGCTCTTCATCCTCCGGCGACATGCGGATGCCGATGGTGGCATTGAGTGCACCGTAAAGCGCATAGCCAAGCACCAGGGCGTAGCCCGCGCCGATGACGGTACCGACAAACTGCGAGGCCAGTGTCACGCCGCCAAGACCGCCCAAGGCTTCAAGGCCGAAGATGCCACAGGCGATACCGCCCCAGGCACCACACAGGCCATGCAGCGGCCACACACCCAGCACGTCATCAATCTTCCAGCGGTTCTGAGCCAGCTGGAAGGTAATAACGAATAGCGCACCGGCAACACCGCCGGTGATGAGTGATCCGATCGGGTGCATCACATCTGATCCGGCGCACACAGCAACAAGGCCTGCAAGCGCGCCGTTGTGCACGAAGCCCGGGTCGTTTCTGCCAGCTATGACGGCCGCGACAACGCCGCCGACCATTGCCATGAGTGAGTTGAGGGCAACGAGGCCGGACACCCCTTCAAGAGAACCGGCGGTCATGACATTGAAGCCGAACCAACCGATGCAGAGCATCCAGGACCCCATGGCAAGCCAGGGGATGTTGGAGGGTGGAATGCCCTGTGCTGCTGACTGTCCAGGCTTGTAACGACCAAGCCGCGGGCCGAGTACAAGCACGGCACCAAGCGCGATCCAGCCGCCGACGGCATGGACAACAACAGAGCCTGCAAAGTCATGGAACTGGGCGCCGAAGTTAGCTTCCATGAAATCCTGCAGACCATAGTTGCCGCCCCAGACCATGCCTTCAAAGAAGGGATAGATCAGGCCGACAATGACTGCGGTGGCCATGGCCTGTGGCCAGAACTTTGCGCGTTCCGCGATACCGCCTGAAATGATGGCGGGAATGGCTGCCGCAAATGTTGCAAGGAAGAAGAACTTCACCAGGTCGAGGCCGGACGCGGCGAAGGTGACGCCATCAGGGCCTGGCGCACTGCCGGACAGGATGGCGGCAGACATGAAGAATGTCGTGCCGTAGGCAACCATGTAGCCGATGAAGAAGTAGGTGATGGTGGAGATAGAGAAATCCACCAGAATTTTTACAAGTGCATTCACCTGGTTTTTGCGGCGAACGGTACCGACTTCAAGAAACGCGAAGCCCCCGTGCATTGCAAAAACCAGAATAGCGCCGATCAGTACAAAGAATACGTCAGCACCGGTCAGCGCCGTCGAAACGGCGGCCGGGTCCAGATCTCCCATGGGTGTTCCCCCTCCAGGCGAGTGTGCTGCCTTGCCCGCAGGCCCAGAAGTTGGGTGAGGCGGCAGCTATGTTGTTGTGGTCAGAACCGATTGAGGTACTCAAGCGGCGTGCCAGCCCAACAATGAGGCATCGAAACCATAATGTTAACAAAAGAAGTCTTT
>JBCBUN010000334.1:0-2918 GCA_039818145.1 Pseudomonadota bacterium | reverse complement strand
GCGATTGAGACCGGCGAAGCGCACTACTTCTCGCGCTCGCGTCAGGCGGTCTGGCACAAGGGTGCCACGTCAGGCCTGGTGCAGAAGATCGTGGAGCTGCGTATCGACGATGATCAGGACTCTGTCTGGATGAAAGTGGATGTTGCCGGGTCCGGCGCGTCCTGCCACGTGGGCTACATGTCCTGCTTCTATCGCGAAGTGCCCATGGGCAAGCGTGAGACCGAAGGCGACTTCAAGTCCGTGGTGCTGACCTACAAGGAAGACCAGAAGACCTTTGACCCTGTCGAAGTCTATGGCGACGCGCCGAACCCGACGAAGCTTTAGGCGTCACACGCGGCGACTACGATCAGTTTCGCGGACCGCCCCACTGATCCCGGTTCATCTTGCAGAAGAAGTGCGGCAGGCCGACGTGATCTCCATGATGGGTAAACACGAAGCCTGCGCCCTGCATGACTTTCTGTGAGGCGGTGTTGCGCACCAGCGTGAAACACCATGCTTCTTCAAGACCTGTCCGCTCAAACACATCGTCGACGCAGGGCCGCGCGAACTCGTGTCCCCGTCCCTGCTTCCAGAAATCAGGCACCACCGCGTAGGCCAGTTCCACAATTGGCTTGCCGTAAAACAGCACAAGCCGCAGCCCGGCATAGGCACAAAACCGGTCCGTTTCTTTGTCGGTGATGTGCCAGAGGCCAAACCCGTGGAGGTCCCAATGGGCAGCCCAGTTGCGTGCCGCATCACGGCTCTTTTGCTCAGCAAAGGGCTTGCCGTCGGCAGACAGTGTATCAGTCGCCCGGGCATCCCCTTGAATGGCTCTGAGATCCTGCCAGTCATCCAGCTGGAACGGACGGAAGGTCATGCGCTCTGTCTGAAGTTCCATGGCTCACATCTCCTCAAATTTGTCGCCCAAGAGTGACTTGCACATATGGCCAATGGTGGCATCCTGCGGCCCACAGCATTGAGTGAGAGTCGCGCGGGCCAAAAGGGCTGCGGACCATAAGGATTTTGAGGCAATGACGCGACCCCGAATTGGCTTGGCACTTGGCGGCGGCGTCGCGCGCGGCTGGGCGCATATCGGCATCATGCGGGTGTTGATGGAAGAAGGCATCAAGCCGGACATCATTGCAGGCACCTCGATCGGGGCTGTCGTCGGCGGCTGCTACTCCGCCGGCAAGCTAGACGAGATTGAAGCTTGGGCACGCAGCCTCACCCCTCGACGCGTGCTGGGATTGCTCGACATGACATTCGGCGGATCCGGTCTTCTGTCCGGCATGAAGCTCGCCCGCCTCCTGGAAGATGATCTGGGTGACGTTGAACTGCAGGAATTGGGCACGCGCTTCATTGCGGTCGCCACGGAACTGGCCACCGGCCATGAAATCTGGCTGCGGGAGGGAAAGCTCGTTCCCGCCCTGCGCGCGTCCTATGCCCTGCCGGCCGTCTTTACACCCGTCAAAATCGAAGATCGCTGGCTCGTCGACGGGGCACTTGTGAACCCGGTGCCCGCCTCCGTCTGCCGCGCATTCGGCGCAAGGCTCGTGATTGCCGTGTCCCTGTCATCTGACACCTATGGGCTGGGCATGGTCACGGAAGGTGAAAAGATCGACAAGCTGGACTTTGGATATGAGGAACAGCCAAACGGCGGCGGCGCATCACTCGCCCGGGCCATGGTTTCCCGTGCCACACGGCCCGACCGGGCACTGGTTCGTCAGCTGTTTGGTTGGGACAAAAAGACCCCCGGCATCACAACGGTGATGATGGGCGCTCTCAACATTATTCAAGATCGCCTGGCCCGTATGCGCCTGGCGGGTGACCCGCCTGATGTAATGGTGGCACCCCGGATTGGCCATATTTCGCTGAGTGACTTCCACAAAGCGGATGAGTGCATTCAACTGGGCGAAGAAGCCGCGCGCCAGGCCATGCCGGTGATCCGCGAGGCCATGGATTTCCTCAGCGGGAAACCCGACATGCCCGGCGAACCGGTCTCGGAGTAGGCGTCCATGGCAATCGATCTTTACACGGCCGCAACGCCCAATGGCTGGAAGGCCTCGATCATGATCGAGGAACTGAAAGAGGCCGGTGTGTCGCTACCCGATGTCACCGTTCATTCGGTCAATCTGCGAGAGGGCGAGCAATTCTCGGACACATTTACAGCCGTCAATCCAAACCAGAAAATACCGGCTCTCGTGCATGATGGTCGCGCGATCATGGAAAGCTGCGCCATCCTGCAATATCTCGGCGAGCAGTTTCCAACGTCCCTCCTCCCGCTCGGCGAGGGCAAATGGGACGTCATTCCCTGGCTGTACTGGCAGGCAGCCAATCTGGGGCCGGCCTTTGGAAACAAGCTGAGCTACACCCGCTACATGGATGATGTGGACCCGATCAAAAAAGAGCACCCGCTGACACGGTTCAACACCGAAGCCCAACGCCTTGTTTCGATTCTGGAAAAGCGGCTCACCTTCCGGCAATTTGTCTGCGGAGAGGACTTCACTGTTGCAGATATTGCCATCTGGCCGTGGGCGCGCGGCTGGAAGTGGAGCAAGGTCGACATCACCGGTTCGCCTGCGGTGATGGCGTGGGTGGACCGCGTCAGAGCCCGCCCCGGAGTCGAGCGCGGCATCTCCTACGGTGTGCCCAAGGATGAAATCGATCAATGGAGCGCTGAACGCAAAGCCCAATACGCCAAGACCGGCACCAGCATTGCGTCCAACACGCCCCATAAATCGTCTTAGCGGCGACTCAAAACTCTTAGCCGCTGGCGATATACGCCTTCAAAGACTCAGCTTCGAGTTCCGCATCTGCGATGCGCCGTTTCACGACGTCACCGATTGAGATGATGCCGGTCAGCTTGCCGTCTTCAGTGACAGGCAGGTGCCGCATACGACCTGCAGTCATCATTTCCATAAGACGCTCGGTCGAGTCCT
>JBCBUN010000333.1:0-2921 GCA_039818145.1 Pseudomonadota bacterium | reverse complement strand
CCTATCTCCAGCAGATCTGTTACGCCATCAATGAGGGCGACATGCCGGTTGCAGAAATCTGCAAGGCGAAGTTCTTCGGCACCAAGGCGCTGGAGTTTGTGGCGTCAGAGGCAATGCAGATTCTGGGCGGTGCCGGCTATCTGCGTGGCAACTCCGTTGAGCGGATCTACCGTGAGGTGAAGGTCTTGGCCATTGGTGGCGGTTCTGAAGAAATCATGCGCGACCTCGCAGTGCGCCAGATGGGCCTTTAGGACCTTCTTTACCGTGATCTCGGTCACTGAAGATCAACGTCCCGATCTGGGGTAGACTGTGTTGATCTGCTCAGGAGGACTCCATGGTCTACGCCCTACCCGCGAAGCTTCTGATTGCCTTGTTTGCAATCGCGTTGTCTGCGTCAGTGGCTTTTGCAGATGAAAAAGATGCGCTCCCTCGGTGCGAGCCGTCGTCCCTTGGGGCCACGGCATGTATGCAAGGCGTGCTTTGCGAGTGCACGCAGGTGCGTGGCGGCACAATCACCGGCGAGCTCTCCGGCGTAAAATGGAACTGCGATGCTTTGCGGCCGCGCTGCGGTAATGAAGCGTCAGTCGGGGACGGCGGCGTGCCTGCAACCATCCCTCACACCGAATTTCAGTATCCGCAGTCGGTCGGTATTGATCGCAGTGAAGAGACCACGATCATTCAGCAGAACCAGACGGCCAACCCCGAGAGCACTAACGTCAACATCAACCCATAGCGGTTGGAGTTTGGTGTGGCCTAGCTGCAGGTGTAGTTGACCCTGATTTCAGCGCCCATTACTCTTTGCCGCGGGTCATGGTCGCGACTGGAGCTGATGATTTCACCCTGCGCAGGTGCAATGCAGCGCCGCGCGATTTCATCCTGGGCCACAAGTATCATTTCGTTCCAGTGATGCTCCTTGACGCCGCCAGGTCCTCGGTTGGTCGGGTGATAGGACACCAGAACCTCATACACGGGTTTCTGCAAAAGGATCTGATCCTGAAGGGTGATCCACGCGATGTTGTAGGTACCGTGCTCGCCGACTACCGCTCCGCGCGGGCCCCGCTCAAACAAACCTTGGTGCTGGGAGGGTTGCTGGCCCGATGTCGTCTGGCAGCCAGCGATGAGAATCGCCAGAAAAGCAGCCAGAAATGGCCGTGCTAAGCGGTTCGAATGCAAGATTGCCTGAAATGGGTCTTTCATGCTGTATCTCTCCTCAACACCGCGCTTGATTTGTCTTTTTGGCTGCGGCAAAGCATCTGCACACCGGTCAACCTAACACATTGCGAGTAGCCCGATGGACGAAAACATCCAGACCATGACCAACCAGGCGACGGAAACGCTGGGGGCGTTGGCGGTGACCTATGGCATCAGCATGGTTGGTGCCATTGTCATTCTGATCGTCGGTTTTTGGGTTGCTAACCGCGCGCGAAGCCTGGTTGTGCGGCTGATGCAGCGATTTGATGAAATTGACCAGACGCTGACGTCGTTCCTGGCCGGACTGGTTCGTTACACCATCATTTCAGTCACAATTCTTGCCGTCCTGGCTGAGTTTGGCGTTCAGACGGCAAGCCTCTTGGCTGTAATGGGTGCCGCGGGCCTCGCAGTGGGCCTCGCACTTCAGGGAACGCTCTCCAATGTTGCTGCGGGCGTGATGCTGCTGTTCTTGCGGCCGTTCAAGCTGGGTGACTATGTCGAGGCCGGCGGCGTATCCGGGTCGGTCAAAGCCATCACCCTGTTTCGCACGGAGCTTTCCACCCCGGACAATGTGCAGATATTTGTGCCCAACAGCGATGTCTGGGGATCGGCCATCAGCAACTACAGCTACAATTCAACCCGCCGCGTCGAGATTGAATGCGGTATTGCTTACGACGATGATATTGGCAAGGCGTTTGACGTGATGCGCAGCATCGTGGCGGAAGATGATCGGGTGCTGCCAAATCCGGCACCAATGGTTGCCGTGAAGACCCTGGGCGATAGTTCCGTAAATGTGATTTGCCGTGTGTGGGTCAAATCGGGTGACTACTGGCCATTCACCTTTGATAAGCAGCGCGAGATCAAAGAAGGCTATGATGCAGCCGGGCTCAACATTCCCTTCCCGACCCGCACAGTCTATCAAGTCAGCGAAGCGTCTGCCGACTGATCCAATTGTTTGAAGAGATTGATCCAGATCCAATGGTAAACCGCGAAGCCAAATTTCAGATCGGACAGGTGGTCAAGCACCGCCTGTTTCCGTTTAGAGGCGTCATCTTTGATGTCGACCCGGTGTTCAACAACACCGAGGAATGGTGGCTTGCGATCCCTGAGCATCTGCGCCCGCGCAAGGACCAGCCGTTTTATCACCTGCTCGCAGAAAACGATGAGACAGAGTATGAGGCCTATGTGTCCGAGCAAAACCTGTTGATCGACGGAACCGGGAAGCCGGTGCGTCACCCGCAGGTCAAGGAAATGTTCGGCGACTTGAAGGACGGCCTCTACGCCATTCTGCCGGGATCAGCCCACTAGGCAGTTTTGTCTGCGTCCGGAGCAGCATCTGGGTCTGGCCCGACAATCAACACCGGAACACCACCGCTCTTGTCTCGCACAGTCGCAACCAGCGTGCCTGGTTTTCGGCCCTTTCGAACCTCTGAGACATTGACGCCATTGGAAGCAAGACGCGCCTGCGCAGCCGCCACGTCGTGCGCCCTGAACGCCATGCCCCAATAGACCGAAGGGGCATCCAACGGCATTGCGGGTGTTTTCTCGTCGCCATATCGCTGTATCACCTCAAGAGTGATGCCACCTAGGCGGAAGAACATCATCCGGGCGCCCCATTGCTTGGCGTCCCGATCAAGCGCAAGACGTATCCCCATCTTGTCGCCGAAAACAGATATGGCCTTGTCCCCGTCCGATGTGTTGACCACCACATGGTCAACCGCGTGGAACGT
>JBCBUN010000332.1:0-2922 GCA_039818145.1 Pseudomonadota bacterium | reverse complement strand
TGCCGAGCAGAGACTGGGACAGACCATCCCCTTTGGTGATGGAGGCATCGACGTTGCGCACGGTTAGCGAGCCTACCTTCACTTCATCCAGCACAACCCGTGCGCCGGGAACGGTGCCGTTGGCCGTGTTGTACAGGCGGTCAAATCTGAGCGTCGATACGTCGACGCCCAGCCGGGCTGCATCCGAAGCTGAAAGCGCTACGTCGCTTGCGCCCGTGTCCACAAGCAATTTCACGCTGGTCCCGTTGATCAAAGCCTGAACATGAAAGTGTCCATCGCGACTTGCCCGCAGTGAAACTTCACCATTGCGCTTTTCAACCGGACTGGAGGGGACAATCTCTCCCATGAGACGCTGGCCGAGCATCTTGAACTCGTTCTGAAACGAGTATGCGGCCACGAGCACGATGCCAATGGCGATCCAGACGAGGGCCTGCTTGAGTGCGAGGCCGGCTCGCTCACGCCAGCCAACAATCACGGATGACCCAACCAGCGTCAGCAAAATGACCAGATAAACCAGACGCATCTGGTCATTCTCGTCATTCAGGCTGCCCGGGTTCATGACCACCAGAAGCAGAACAACTGCGCTGATCGCCAGGCCGCCGAGACCAATCCAGGTCCATTGATTGCGGTACATCTCATCACTCCCAATGAAGCCAGTCACACGGATTCATCTATCGCCTATAAATGTGGGCAACAGTATGTGCAAAAGACTACGATTTTGCTTGGTTCAATCCGAACAGGTAATTATCTGTCTATCGCTGTGGTACAATCAGTATCACTGTAAATTTGTGTGTTTAGGATGTCGCTTTGACCAATGGGCCTACCCAGTTGAGACCGGCCGCCGGCGTTTTGCCCGGCGAGATGCGGCAGCGCTTCGGCCTGCCGGTCTTTGATGCTGGCTGGGTATGGCTGGCGGGCGCGGGACCTGGCGATCCAGGATTGTTGACCCTGCATACGGTGCATGGGCTCGCGGAAGCCGATGCAGTCGTTTACGACGCGTTGGTGGATAATCGCATATTGGCGCTGGCCAAACCCACAGCTGAGCTGGTTTTCGCCGGTAAGCGCGGTGGCAAGCCCAGCCCCAAGCAACGCGATATCTCAGACCGTTTGATTGAGCTCGCGCGCGAGGGCAAGCGTGTGCTCCGCCTCAAAGGTGGCGACCCATTTGTTTTCGGGCGAGGTGGTGAAGAGGCGCTCGCACTCGTCGGCGCGAAAATTCCCTTTCGGGTCATCCCGGGCGTCAGCGCTGGCACCGGTGGACTTGCCTATGCCGGGATTCCCGTCACACACAGAGAAACCAATCAGGCCGTGACGTTTGTGACGGGACACAGTGCGGCAGGCGATGTGCCGGATGGCATGGACTGGCACGCGATCGGCAAGGGGTCGCCTGTGATTGTCCTGTACATGGCCATGAAGCACCTTGGCGTCATTGCCGAACGTTTCCTGGAGGCTGGACGTGCTCCCACAGATCCGGTCGCTGTGGTCAGCAATGCATCAACTCCCGATCAGCGGGTCCTGGAAACCACTTTGGCCCATGCCGCCGGTGACGTTGCAGCAGCCAGCATGGAGGCACCTGCAATCATCTGCATCGGTGAGGTTGTTCGTCTGAGACAGGGGCTAGATTGGCTCGGTGCCCTGACCGAGGGACGGGTCCTGCATCCTGATCCGTTGAGTGAGACTTTAGATGCTCATGAGGATGGCAAGGGCAAGCAACGCCCAAACCTCGCCTGATTGCTGCAAAGCCAGCGGCAGCGGCAAGACCTCTGATTCAATTTCCCGCGCCAGCATGCGCGGGGCTCCCCAGGCTCCAATAGCAGCCCCTCCTACAGCCGCTGCGCCCGGCAGAATGCCCAGGGCAAAGAGCGCAACAAGCAGGGCAATGATGATGGCGGTTGTTGCGGGCCCCAACTCGCGCCCATTGCCCTCGTCCATGTCTTCTTCGGAAATTTCGGTCCCGTCCGGCGGCAGGATCACTACTTTTGGATCGGTCAAATCCGACGATGGCATCATGCCGGTATCGGTGTCGTCGTCTTCTGGCGGGCTGGGCTCAAATAGAATCGCCGCTGCATGCGAAAGAGCCCCTGCAGCTGCCAGCGAGACAACCACCATGTGAGGTCCGCCTTCCGGGGTGGCCGGGTTGCCGATGACATAGATCGCGGCGAGCTTGATCATTGTGGCAACAAGGAGAGGACCGGCTGCGCGCTGCCCATGATCATCCATGTGTCCCCCGATGAGGATGAGGGCCGCCACACTCAGGACCGTGCAGACTGCCAGCGGCAGACCTACGTCATGCGCGGCGAAAAACACGCCACCGGCCGCCAGACCAATAAGCGTGCCGATCGCGGGATACGCCCGTCGTACCCGCGGGGCCAATGCAATGGCGGCAGGCGGATGAGGGAGGGGTAGGCGGGTAAGAGTGGCAGCTGCCGAGTGTAAATCCTGCCACCATGCTTTGACGGTCCAAGCGTCATCTGCGGCGTGGTAAGGATCGCTCATAGCTTGCAGTCAGACATCATCAAAGGCTATTACCGACAGAATTGTAAGTTATGTGATGAATTGGCATCACAGAAAACGTCGCGTCAAGTTGACCCTAGCGGGGTGGTGGTGGATGCGCCACACAGGCGCAGGGGAGTCAGTTTTCTTGAAACACGCACAATCGGAGCTAATATCCCCGCAACGGTGACGCGTGTTCACTTTTTGATAGATGGGTGCGGCCGCAACCACAATGCGGACGGTCGGCCTCACTGCGCCCTGGAGGGAGTACCATGGATATTGAGTTTAGCCCGGAAGACCTGGCATTTCGCGACGAAGTTCGCGAGTTCATCAAGGAAAACTACCCGGAATATCTGCGTGAAAAGAAATCACGGCAGGACATGAGCAAGGAAGACATCCTTGCGTGGCACAAGATTCTTCACAAGAAAG
>JBCBUN010000331.1:0-2922 GCA_039818145.1 Pseudomonadota bacterium | reverse complement strand
GGTCATCGGCACGACGCAGGAAGTTCAGGTGTCGGTGTCCGACAGTATGGATACCTTCCTCAAAGGTCAGATGACTGACATTGAGGAAATGAATCCGGACACAGACCTCGTCCCCTCCCTGGACGGTGACACCGTTACACTTGTTGCTTCAACAGACGTATTTTCTGACGTACTGGCCGCAGTCAAAGTTGAGCTGGAAGCAGAAGCCGAAAAGACACTGGAGAGTGCCCAGCGTGAAACGCGTGGCATTGCCGTGACAGAAAATGATCTTGCCGCCCTGCGCGTCCGTGCGGATCAGGCGGTCGGTGCCGAGCGCGAAAGCCTCGACGGACGTATTGCAGCACTTGAGACGGATATCGCTCAGCGCATCCGCAAGCTGGAAGCATTCAACAGCCAGGCAGATCAGCTTCTCGAGGTGGCACGATCAGCAGGCGGCACACTTGGCCTGACTGCGGCCATGCCCAGCGTCCTGGTGGAAGTGAATGGCGGCGTGGTCAAGGCCCAGCAGGTTGCCAACGATCGGGTCATAGGCGACGCCTATATTCCCCTTCAGTCCACAGCACCAGCTGCTTCAGGCGAGTGGACGGTCGTCACCTATGTAACGCCGGAACGGGGCCGTCAGGTCAACGACCAGACAGCTACCTGGTTGCGCGCGCTGCAGAACGACGGCGCCATTGAACGCACATTTGCAGACGTGTTGTTTACCAAGGGTGACAGCCGTGCTCCCGAACAGGCTGGCCTGTGGGGCGCTGTCGTCGGTTCATTCCTGACACTGATCATTACACTGATGTTGTCGTTCCCCATCGGTGTGCTGGCCGCGATCTATCTGGAAGAGTTTGCGCCGCAAAACCGAATTACGGATCTGATCGAAGTCAACATCAACAACCTGGCAGCTGTTCCCTCAATTGTGTTCGGTCTCCTGGGGCTGGCAATGTTCTTGAACTTCTTCGGCCTGCCGCGGTCAGCACCGCTCGTCGGCGGTATGGTTTTGGCGCTCATGACCTTGCCAACAATTATTATTGCGACCCGTGCAGCACTCAAAGCCGTGCCGCCTTCCATTCGCGAAGCCGCTCTTGGCATCGGTGCTTCCAAGGTCCAGGTCATTACCCATCACGTATTGCCACTGGCAATGCCGGGCATCCTGACCGGCACAATCATCGGTATGGCGCAGGCGCTGGGTGAAACCGCACCACTCCTGATGATCGGCATGGTGGCCTTTATCGTGGACGTGCCGGGCGGATTTACAGACCCCGCAACGGTGCTGCCCGTACAGATTTATATTTGGGCTGACAGCCCCGAACGCGCCTTTGTGGCAAAAACCAGTGCCGCCATCATGGTGCTGCTCACCTTCCTGATCATGATGAACGCACTTGCTGTTCTGCTCCGCCGCCGCTTTGAACGCCGCTGGTAGACGACACGACCGTAACGCGCATACAAACGCATAGAGGACTATCTCAATGTCAGTTGCCGAGAATATCTCTGAAGCCCCAACCGCCGAGCCGGCTGCGACCAACGCGCCGGTGAAGATGGAAACGCGCGACGTCAATGTCTTCTACGGTGAGAAGCAGGCCCTGTTCGATGTCAGCCTGGACATTCGCAAGAACCAGGTGACGTCACTTATCGGGCCATCCGGTTGCGGCAAGTCTACCTATCTGCGCTGTCTCAATCGCATGAACGATGTGATCGACATTGCGCGCATCACCGGGTCGATCAAACTGGACGAAGAGAACATTTACGACCCGAATGTGGACGTCGTGGAAATCCGAGCCCGCATCGGCATGGTGTTTCAGAAACCAAACCCGTTTCCCAAATCCATCTATGACAATATTTCCTACGGCCCGCGTATCCACGGCATTGCATCCACCAAGAACGAGATGGACGAAATCGTAGAGGTGTCACTTCGGCGCGCCGGCCTTTGGGAAGAGGTTAAGGACCGTCTTGCAGAGCCAGGTACGGGTCTGTCCGGTGGCCAGCAGCAGCGTCTGTGCATTGCTCGCGCCATTGCCGTGTCACCAGAAGTGATCCTGATGGACGAGCCATGCTCCGCCCTTGACCCGATCGCGACAGCCCGCATCGAAGAGCTGATCGATGAGCTCAAAGACAATTACACAATTGCCATCGTCACCCACTCCATGCAGCAGGCCGCACGCGTGTCCCAGCGCACTGCGTTTTTCCACCTGGGCATTCTGGTGGAAGAAGGCGACACAGAGCAGATTTTCACCAACCCGCGCGATGAGCGGACACAGGACTATATTACGGGCCGGTTTGGTTAGTCGGCCGATGCACCTAGACTGTTCAATAAGGTCCGCATAGTCGGACCATCAGGCTAATTGCGACACCGGGCCAAGGCCCAATCGGGAGAGACCCCAGTGCAAGAGCATATCGTCACGTCCTTTGAAGAGGCTCTCGATAGTATCAACGAAAGCCTCGCGCGCATGGGCGGCCTCGCTGAAAAGCAGCTTGCCGACTCCATTGAAGCGATCACCCGCCGCGACCGCGTGTTGGCGGAACAGACGGTTGCGTCTGACAAGCAGATTGATGCGCTTGAGGTGGATATCGAAGCGCAGGCACTCCGCCTGATTGCCTTACGTCAGCCCATGGCGATTGATTTGCGTGAGACAGTGTCCGCCATCAAGATCTCGTCAGACCTTGAGCGCATCGGTGATTTGGCCAAGAACATTTCAAAACGGGCTCTGGCGGTGGACCAGGCAAGTCCGGGCCGAGCCATGCAGGGCCTTGAGCGCATGGGCCGTCAGGTTCTCAACCAGCTAAAGGAAGTGCTGGACGCGTATGCCCAGCGCGACAACGAGCGTGCCTTGGTTGTTTGGCGGCGCGATGAAGAGATTGACGAGATGTACAACTCCCTGTTCAGGGAGCTTCTCACCTACATGATGGAGGACCCGCGCACTATCTCGTTGTGCA
>JBCBUN010000330.1:0-2941 GCA_039818145.1 Pseudomonadota bacterium | reverse complement strand
AAGCGCAGGCCCCGCGAGATTGGAGAGGACTTCTTCCGGCAGGCTGATACGGCAGACCGCCAGATCAACGAAGCGCTAGAGCAGGCTGGTTGGCGGTCTGAACTGAAGATCAATGACAAGGATGGTGGGTACCAGATCTTCGATCCTGACCGTCGGGCTGGAGAGATCGTTCGATCATTCGACCCGTCCGATGGCACGTTCAAAATGTCCTATGCCAAGGCAGAGATGACGCCACGACTGAAAGGTCCTGTAATTGATGGCCAATATGAGGTCGTGCCCGGATTTCTCCGCGGCAAGATTGATGACGTGCTGCCGGTTCCCAATGCGGGCCGCGGCGTTCCGACGATTCAGTACTTCACGATGCGCCTGATGCACAGACTGGGTGTCCAGTATGGAACCGAGGGAGTGGGTGCCATCAAGAAGACGGTCATGTCCGGCATCGCCAATGTGCGGACCATCACCACTCTGGAGTATCTGCGCAGACTGCATATGCCCAACACGCCCCTGGCAGATGTTCCTGCTGAAGAACTGTCTCGCTGGATCATGATGACTCACTCAGCACGCTACGCGGAAGGTGTGCTGGCAGGCGCCGGCTATCGCGTAGAAAAGGCGACTGTCAAAATCGGAACCAGCAGAATGAATGACCCGCACCCGATTAGGACCTGGTCCGAATACTTCGACGCACGGTCAGAAACAATGGCGCAATTTCTGGCACGCCACGGCTTTACAGAGGATACGAGGATGGTTGGGTTGTTTGATATCGAGCTCGAAGTTGTCCCGTTCTAGTCGGCCCAATGTGTTTATCGTGGCCGATGAGTCCGCAAACCGGTCACTCTCCTACGAACACTTTGCAGACGCGCTAAGCTTCCATGGTGTTAACGCACGGCTTGTTTCAGATGAACCGGAAGACACCAATGCCTTTCTGCTTCTCCATAGTCTCGTGGGTGATGCGGACAAAGGCCATGAATTGTCAAAGCGACCTGATGCTTCTCGCGCTATCCCCATGCAATTCATGATGGACGGCGCCGAAGCGGCTGTAAGCGGCGGGATGCCGGCGGCGATTGTCAGGGATGGATATGCGCGGTGGGCAGATGGCCGAGATCAGGATCGGAAGATGCCCAGCGGCCTCGTGATCCCCACGCCGCTGGCCAAGTCGCTGAATCTGGAAGCGGCCATGGATATGGGGACCATTACAGCGACTGACTCATCAGTCCCGTTGCCGGAGCAGTTTGCGCGAGCCTTGGAAGCTCTGCATCTTCGTCAATCATCCTGACCGGCGCCGTACCCAGGGTCATAATTGCGTTGGACCTGTGGTTAGTGAAGGCCATGTCCCTGGCAGCTAAGTTGTCTGACCGTCTCATCACTCGATGGTTTGCGTTGCGGGTCCCATTGAATGCGCGTTAGCTGTGCCGCGCGTGGGTCGCTAACGGACTGTAACCGGAGGTCGACGGATGGGACTTTCTTCAAAACGTATCTTGGGTGTCGCCATAGCGGCAGCGCTGGCGATGCCTGCTGCTCCGGCCTATGCGGCTGAGCGTTGTGGTGAGGGCGGCAACTGGCGCTCCGCCGGTGCTGATGCCGGCTCACAGACCTTCCGCCTCGAAGCGCGGGACCGCTCAAGCGCTGGTGCGCAGGGCCAATACGGTGTTCTGGAGGACGACTGGACTTACCACGACCTGGGTCGCTCCTACGAGCGCATCACCAAGGTCGAGTACCGTCGCGGCAAGCTGACTAGTTCAGCCGAAAGCCACAAGGACATCTTCACCTTTGTGTCCACAGACGGCGAGATTCTCGCCAGCTGCGCCTATGAATACAAGGTCCGCAACAAGACCACGACGATAGATGGTAAGTCCAAGACAGCAGCGCAGATTAAGTACGTTGACGGCAAGTGTACCGCTGCTCCCGACTATAAGGTCTCCTGCACACGCGACTATTCGCCCGATAATCGCCGCCTCAAGGTGAGTATCACCCTTCAGGACGACTAGCCAAGCAACACATCACGGAGACCACGAGCAATGATGACATCTTGCAGAATTGTCTCAATCCTCCTTGGGGCCTTGGCAGCAGCAAGCCTGCAAGTTGCACCGGCCAGCGCAGACGACTTTGCGATCAGCAAAGTCGTCTACGAGAACAAGGGCGTCTATGAGGCCAATGTTGAGATCAAGGTAAAAATGCTGAATGCCGCAGGCACGGACACAGCGGACGGATGCTTCCTCGTATTCATGAGGGGGGACAAGGGCAACGCAATCTACAAAGGCAAGAAATGGTCCGTGAACCTGAGCAATGACAAGCATGTGGGCGAAGATCCTGCTTTCAGGATGCGGCCTGACGACTGTGAAAACAAACAGGCGAGAATCTGGGACGACCGCGAGGCAGCAGGCCAGACGGCGTATGCCGTCGCGCCAGGAGCAGAGATATGGCCTGTTGTGACCGTTGAGGATGGCCGCGTAGGCGGAAAACGAAAAAGCTGCCGCAAGGATGGCAACAAGTTCTACTTTCACCCTGAGGGCGGGACGCTCGTCGTGAAGACAGCCGGCACGACGGAGAACAACAACCGGTGCAAGCTGGTGTCCAAAGGCGGCATCAGGTGGAAGTCCGCAGAAGGCCAGGACGACCCGGACCAGTACATCGCGCACGTGAATGAGAAATAGGTCGGATCACGCTGTGCCGGCAGTTGCAGCTCTGCGCGATCAGACGTCATTCTGAAAGCAATGCGGGCGAGAGGCTGTGCGTATCAGTCTCTTGCCCGCCTTATCGTCTGCGCCCCTTCGACGGCACCGTCTTTGCCAGTTCGGTGGGTAGCAACTTCAATCTTGTTCGCTTCAATGCCACCAACCGGTCATTCGACCGGGTCACGAATGTGACGGCGCCAGCCTTTGTCGATGTGGATTCCAAAGGCCGGCCGTGGATCGTCGAAGGGGCGCAGACGATAAGGCGGGCA
>JBCBUN010000329.1:0-2981 GCA_039818145.1 Pseudomonadota bacterium | reverse complement strand
GCCGCAGAGGGCATGGACCGGGCCAGCGCCGACTATATGGGCATGCTGGCAACTGTCATGAATGCTTTGGCGGTTCAAAACGGCCTGGAGCAACAAGGCGTCCCTACGCGGGTCCTGTCAGCCATTCCCATGACAACTGTCTGCGAGCCCTACATTCGCCGCTGGCCCGGTCCATGCCCTCTGCGGCCCCCTTGAGACCGCGAAAGATATTGCCGCCGCCGATCACGAGGCAGACTTCAACTCCAATCGCCAGGGCTTCCTTCACCTCGCCGGCAATGCGCTGCACAACATTGAGATCAATGCCGTATGCCTCCTCGCCCATCAGTGCCTCACCGGACACTTTCAAGAGTACGCGTTTGTACTGAGGCTCGGACATGAACAAGGCTCCGACGGCGAATAACAGCAAAAGTGGGCAGTAGATGGTACTGCGCCGCCGACTCATTCGAGGCGGCGGCGCTGCATATTGGACGATGCGACGCTCAGTTTCCAGAGCATCCCATCTGAGCAAAAAGGCTAGGAATTGGCGGCAGCTGCGACTTCGGCAGCAAAATCCGTTTCTTCCTTCTCGATGCCTTCGCCAAGCTCGAAGCGCTTGAAGCCCTTGAGCGTAATGGGGGCGCCAACATCGCCTTCAGCGTTCTTGATGGCTTTCTCGACGGTATTGTCCGGGTCAATCACGAAGGCCTGCTTTGAAAGCACGACTTCTTCGTAGAATTTGCGGATACGGCCTTCGACCATCTTGCCAACGATCTCTTCAGGTTTGCCACTTTCGCGCGCTTCCGCGGAGAGCACTTCACGCTCCTTCTCCACGACAGCCTGATCAAGATCAGCTTCGGTCAGCGCGAGAGGGTTGGTGGCAGCAACATGCATTGCAACCTGACGGCCCAACTCGTTGAGCTTGGCAGCGTCGCCTGTTGATTCAAGCGCAACCAGCACGCCAATTTTACCAAGACCGGGTGCAACCTGGTTATGCACATAGGCTGCGACGGCCCCTGCACTCACTTCGAGGCTTTCGCTGCGACGCAGGGTCATGTTTTCGCCGATGGTGCCGACCATGGCCGTCACGTGCTCTGCAACCGACTTTCCGGCGCCGGGGAATTCAGCGTTCTTGAGCGCTTCGAAGTCGCCGCCTGTCGAAGCAGCCACACCGGCTATGCCGGAGACCATTTCCTGGAAACCTTCATTGCGAGCCACGAAGTCGGTTTCTGAATTTACTTCCAGCACAATGCCACGCGTACCTTCAACGGCCACAGCAACAAGGCCTTCCGCAGCAACGCGACCAGATTTCTTGGCGGCTTTCGAAAGACCCTTGGTGCGCAGCCAATCAATGGCGGCTTCCATGTCGCCGTCGGTTTCCTTGAGGGCTGCCTTGCAGTCCATCATGCCCGCGCCAGTGGAATCGCGGAGCTCTTTCACCATGCTGGCGGTAATATTGGCCATTGGGTGATCCTCTTTGGTGTTTGTCTAAATGGGTTTGGGCACCTTGTGCCTGGCAAATGCTCGCCATGGCCTTAGCGTCCGGATGCGTCGCCAGCGTGACACCCCGCGGCCAGCAGAGTGTCACGCGGCAAATGCGTTAGGCAGTTTCAGCAGGAGCTGCTTCTTCTGCCGGGGCCTCAGCAACTGCTTCTGCCACGGGTTCTTCAGGAAGCACTTCCGCAATTGGTTCGTCGGCTTCGCCTGGATCAAACGCAGCACCGCCCTGACTACGCGAGATACCATCAAGCACAGCGCGGGATGCCAGGTCGCAGTAAAGCGAAATAGCGCGAGAGGCATCATCGTTGCCTGGGATCGGGTATGTGATGCCGGAAGGATCTGAATTGGAGTCGAGAACGGCAATGACCGGGATGCCCAGCTTTGCTGCTTCCTGAATGGCGATCTGTTCCTTGTTGGTATCCACGACAAAAATCAGGTCAGGTACGCCGCCCATGTCGCGGATGCCGCCAATTGCCTGGTCAAGCTTGTCGCGGTTACGCGTGAGAACCAGACGCTCCTTCTTGGTGAGGCGCAGGCTTTCGTCAGCGAGCTGCTCATCATATTCGCGCAGTTTCTTGATTGACGCGGACACAGTCTTCCAGTTGGTCAACGTGCCGCCAAGCCAGCGATAGTTGATGTAATACTGGGCGCAGCGACGTGCAGATTCCGCAATCGGATTAGACGCCTGACGCTTGGTGCCTACAAACAACACGCGGCCGCCACCGGCAGCAACGTCACTCAACGCGACGAGGGCCTGGTGCAGCAACGGCACGGTCTGGGCAAGATCAATGATGTGAATGTTGTCGCGGACGCCGAAGATGAACTGGCCCATTTTCGGGTTCCAGCGGTGGCTTTGATGTCCAAAATGCACGCCTGCTTCAAGCAGTTGGCGCATAGAAAATTCTGGCAGGGCCATGTGCCTTGCTCCTTTTGTTTTCCGGTTCAGCCTCTGCGAGGGAGAAAGAGCGGCTGGCTGGAAGCCCGGACCGCACCGGATGGACTGTCAGGAATGTGTGCAAATGCGCCAAAAACTGCGCATCTGCGGGCCCTGACACCCCGTCCCTCGCATGTGGATTACGAGGCGGTATAAGGGGTTAGAGGCCAAGGCGCAAGGGCTGGTGATTTAGGCCTCAGACATCAGCTTCGGCGACGCTCAGGGTCGTAGTGGAATGCGGAGCTGGCGCTAAATACTTAACCTGATAAACTGTTTTTCTAAGAAACAAAAATATCCTCTGGGAGCGACCGATGGATCTTGTCCGGACCACCTGCAGCCTGTGCGAAGCGTCCTGTGGCGCAGTCATGACAGTTGAGGACGGCAAGATCCTCAAAGTGGTGGCGGACCGCGAAGATGCCCTGTCGGGCGGATTCATCTGCGCCAAAGGCGCCGCTATTCCTGACCTTGAGGCTGACCCGGACCGTGTCCGCACGCCTCTGCTCAAAAAAAATGGAGAGCTGGTGCCTGCGAGCTGGGAGGAGGCGTATGCGTTCATAGACAAGCGACTAAG
>JBCBUN010000328.1:0-2982 GCA_039818145.1 Pseudomonadota bacterium | reverse complement strand
GCCCATGGCCATTGCAGGCTCACTCTCCCTGCCGCCACTCCCCATGCCGTTTGTAGCACCCATCGCCTTAGGCACCGGCCGAAACGCAATCACCGTGTCCAATGATCTTTGGCAGCTGCTTGCTGATACCGGGCTCGAAGCAGGAGCTGATGCCGCCAGTGCTGTCAAAGCCCTTGCGAAGGTCAAGCAGACGGCGATGGCAGATCGTCCCCTGGTCTTTGCCGCGGTCCACACCTATTCCGCGCACGCCTATCTGCTGCGCTACTGGTTGGCGGAGGGGGGCCTTATCGAGGGCCGGGATGTCCGGTTTGAGTTCGTGCCACCACCTTTCATGGGTGACGCACTGGCCAGCGGTGCCATAGATGGGTGCTGCGTCGGCGAACCATGGAATACCGCTGCTGTTGCCAATGGCCATGGCTGGGTTCTGACCACCGGCGACCAGATTTGGGCCGGCGGGCCGGACAAGGTACTGGGCATGCGGGCGGACTGGGCGTCGAAAAACCCTCAATCCGTCCAAAGTCTTGTGCGCGCCTTGCAGGCGGCGGCCCTGTGGGCAGACGATCCGCAGTACACGCAGGAACTGGCCGAAATTCTCTCAGGCCCGGCCTATCTGGATACGTCGGTCGATTGGTTGCTTCCCGGCTTGTCAGGCGAAATGAGTTGCTCAAAAAGCGGCTTTGCGCGCGGAGGTGCCAGCCTGCCGGACCGGTCTCATGCCACATGGTTTGCTGCGCAGATGGCGCGATGGGGAGAAGTTGAGCTGTCCGCCAGCATGATTGAGGCAGCTGCCGCTACCTACCAGCCTGACGTGTTTGCCCAGGCGCTCAGCGACGAGCACCGGGCAGATGGTGCTGACGAGAAAGGCGCGACCTGCCGGTTGTTCGATGCCCGGGAGTTCAATCCCGAGCAGCTCGAAGACTATCTCGCATCCTTCCAGACGCCCTGACGCAGCGCACACGCTCAGTGGCAACGGCCCGCTTTTTAGTCACCGGGCGCCAAATATTGTGCAACTGCGAACACTGTAGCATCCTCCGTATACGGACAGGCCTTCAAAACTCCCAAAAAAGAGGTTGGCACGGTTTCTGCTTACTGGTGGTCAGATCGCAAAGTTGCGATTCCAACATACCGGGTCCAAGGGCGGACCCGATTGGCAACGCTGCCGATGTAGACTAACCGGATTGAAACCCGGCTGGCCTATACATCGAGCAGCGTTTTTTTGTGTCTGGAGGTCGCATCTTGCAGGTCACCGACACCACTAAGGAGCTGGGAATGAAAGCCGCCAACCGAAAAAAATTTAGACGCAGTCTGCTGACTGCGTGCTCTGTTCTCGCCATGAGTGGCGGTGCTGGCGTGACGTCAGCCGCCGCCGAAGAGGCAGCATCATCATCAATCGTCAAACCAATCGTCGACGCCCGTCTGCGCTATGAGCACGTTGATCAGGATGGGTTCGCCAACAATGCCGACGCAGTCACGGCGCGGGTGCGCGCTGGCCTGGAAACCAGGCCCTACAAGGGTTTTTCGGTTCTGCTGGAAGCAGAAATCGTGGAAGGGCTCACTGAAGACTACAACTCAACAACCAATGGCCGCGGCACGTTCCCGGTGGTTGCTGATCCGGACAATGTGGAGCTCAACCGCGCTCAGGTCACCTATACAGGCATAGATGGTGTCAAGTTTGTCGGTGGTCGTCAGCGGATCATCCTCGATGACGCTCGCTTCGTTGGCAATGTGGGTTGGCGTCAGAACGAGCAGACCTTTGACGCCGCCTTGCTTGAAGTAACCGCCGTGCCGGATCTCAAAGCGACCTACGCCTATGTCAGCGCTGTGCAACGCATTTTCGGCAATGAAAGCCCGATCGGCAAATTTGACGCCGCCAACAGCCACATCATCAATCTGGGCTACACCGGCATTCCGGGCATCAGTGTGGGAGCCTATGGCTACCTGTTTGATCTCGATGAAGCGCCGGCGCTCTCCACGCAGACCTATGGCGTGCGGGCATCGGCCAAATACGACATCACCGAAAGCATCCCGATCATCGCCAAGGCTGCTTACGCGATCCAGTCCGAGTATGGCGACAATCCGGGCAACTACGATCTGGACTACTACATGGCGTCTCTTGGCACCAAGGCCTATGGCTTTGATGCATCTGTGAGCTACGAAGTGCTTGAGGGTGACGGCACCCGTGGCTTCAGTACGCCGCTTGCGACCCTGCACAAGTTCCAGGGCTGGGCAGACGTGTTCTTGGCTACGCCGGCCAATGGCATCGAGGACCTGTACGGCCGTGTTGGCTACACCAGCGGCAAGGTTGGGCCCTTCGCGAAAATCATTGGCGCTGCGATCTATCATGACTTCGAAACGAGAACGGCGGCGGCAGCCTCGGCAGCGAAGTAGATCTTCTGCTTAAGGGCGTGCTGAGCAAAAAACTCTCCCTCACCGCCAAATACGCCAACTATGACGGCCCTGCAGGCGGTCCGGCAGATCGCGAGAAGCTCTCCATTCAGGTTGACTGGAAACTCTAGCGACCTGTGAAACACCACCCTGTCGCTGCACTGCACAATGTTTGAGCGGTCTGGGCGGCGGGTGCTGAACAAAAGGGCGGAAGGCTGACTCAAAGGCGGCTGGCCTTCCGCAAAATGGCGCAAAGCTTGGGTTTTTCACCTTGGCATGCCCATTGCTACCAAGAGGTCAGGCGCACCTACGCGCCACATTATTAATAAACGACCAGCCCAATGACGGGCGGTCATGGCAGCGCTGCCGACGGGATGAGACGCCATTCATGGCGTGTTCTCACGCCCGACGGACAGCGCTTTTTTTGTGCCTGACTGTCACCCGGGAGGGGCAGGCAAGGCTCTCACCGTCCGGCCAGATTGCCGGACCGACTGGAGGTTCACACCGATGAAACTGACCCCCGCATCAGGGTTTTCATCCGTATCAGGAACAATCAGACGCGCCACCCAGGTGGTGGCCGTCGCCGCAGCAGCAACC
>JBCBUN010000327.1:0-2987 GCA_039818145.1 Pseudomonadota bacterium | reverse complement strand
CACCTTCCGCAACATCTCTCGATGGGTTGGCAACCATGACGGCAAGGGCGGCTTCGCGCTGTGATTGCTCAAGCGTGATATCCATGGACCTTGTCATCATGCCCTTTGCCAGCCTCACGGCGAGTGGTGATTGTGCAGCAATGCGTTGCGCCAGATCGAGTGATTGGGTCAACGCTTCGCCACTGGCGACCACTTCAGTCACCAGGCCAAGTGCCTGAGCCTCGCGTGCAGGATAAGTCTCCGCAAGCATGGTCATCTTCAACGCACGATCCAGACCCATGGTCCGTGGGAAAAGCCATGCGCCCCCTTCATCGGGCAACAAGGCAAACCGACCCGAAGTATCTCCCAGTTTTGCGTTTTCATCGGCGATACGAATATCGCATGCCAAAGCCAGCGCCAGTCCGCCGGCCACCGCCGGGCCGTTGATCGCCGCAATCACCGGTTTGTCCAGATGATGCAAAGCCTGAATGACCCTGTGCATCCCGTCACGCATCTCCCGACCATGGGACAGCTGTTGTTCCATCAGTTCGTGTCTGTCTTCATCTGCATCGGAGACATCCCCGCCTGCGCAGAACCCGCGGCCTTCGCCGGTCAGGACCAGCGCACGCAGAGCATCATTTTTAAGATAGGCATCAATTTCTTTGCAGAGTTCTTCGCACATGCGCGTCGAATAGGCGTTGAGTTGTTTTGGCCGGTTGAGTTTCACCAGCTGGACATTCTCCAAGGGTGTTTCTGCAATGATGGTTTCATACTGCGACATGGGCTTGCCTTCTTGTGCTGGGTGAGGCGCAATTGCCTGGAAGCATAAACGAAAGCGGGCGCCAACAAGAAACCCGCCATGGGAGGTCAAAAATGAGTGCAGTTGCGGACATGTCGTCGGATGAACTTGAGGACATCAGCCTTGAGACCCGTGGTGCCGTTGCGGTTGTTACACTGAACCGCCCGGACAAACTCAATGCGTGGACCGCCGCGATGCAAAGCTCCATGCGCAAGGCGCTCGCAGCATGTGCCAATGATGACGCAGTGCGTGCCATCGTTGTGACGGGCGCGGGCAGGGGGTTTTGTGCCGGCGCAGATATGAACCTCCTGCAGAGCATTGACCCTGACGCTGGAGAGAATCGCGAGCTGGCGCGCGGCAGTGAGGCGGAAACCTATGACTGGGACCGGTCGCTCGGCCCCGACATCTCTGCGCATATGGGCGGACGTTTTGGTTACATGCCACAAGTACCCAAACCCATCATCGCGGCGATCAACGGTCCTTGTGCCGGGCTTGGTATGGTATTTGCGCTGTGGTGCGACATGCGCATCGGTGCGGAAGACATGTTCTACACGACATCTTTCGCAAAACGTGGCCTTATCGCAGAGCATGGCATTTCATGGCTTCTGCCTGAACTGACCGGGCATTCAGCAGCGATGGATTTATTGTTTTCAGCCCGGCGCGTGGATGCCCAGGAGGCCAAAACCATTGGCTTGCTCAACAAGACGGTGCCGACGCAGGAACTCGTCAATGAAGCTGTGGCCTACGCACAGGAAATGGCAGATACCGTCAGCCCGCGTTCTGTGGCCGTCATGAAGGCACAGGTATGGAAGGCGAAGTTCCAGTCCTTGAGTGAAGCCATCACGACGGGCGACAGCGAAATGCAGAAGAGCTTTGCGACTGAAGACTTTAAGGAAGGCGTGGATCACTTCGTCGAGAAACGGGCTCCAAACTTCACAGGGAGGTAGGCTGATTGCACCACTCCTCAAAACGACAACGACCCCAGCACCGCCGAAACGATGCTGGAGCCGCGTGTCCCCTCTTGAGAACTGCCAGACTGGGCTAGGGTCATCGCCTGACAAGACCGCTGAGGGAATAGCGTGATCTGCAGGGCCATCCTTGGAAAGACACGGCCCTGCAAAACCGCCCGATTGTCGGCGACCTAATCGGCCGCCCGACCTGCAAGGGCGCGAAGCGCTTCGTTCTTTGAGTTGATCTTCTTGAGCTGCTCGATGCCGTGCGCTGCAATGGAGTCTCCCACCATCTCGTCGCCTTCCATCTGCAGCTGTTTCATGTCGATGTAAGCTGCATAGTTGCCAGCGGTGCGCTTGGTGATAATCCCGCACATGAGCAGCGTCTTCACAAGCACGCGGAAGATGTTGGACGATTGCTGCATGTTTTCACGCACCTTCTCATCCGTCATACCTTCCATGAAGGCGCCTTGAACCCACTCCCAGTCGAGTCCGACCTGCACATAGATGTGCTTCTTCTGGTCAGGCGATGCGAGATTGTAGAGCAGGTTTGAAAACACCTGCCATGCCCAGTCTTCGATCTTGTTGTGCTCTTCCTCATTGAGATGAGGAATGGTGCGGTCCGCCCATATCTTGCCGAACTTGTGATGGAACGCCTCATCCGTCATTGCCAGCTGTGCAAGCCGCACAATCAGGGGGTCACGGCCACGATTGTAGAATGTCGCAAAGGCACCCATTGCCAGGCCCTCAATGAGGAGCTGCATGCCGACGATTTTTTTCCACGCAAGCTTGGAGTTCACGAGCTCAGTCAGCGTGTCGCGCAGCACAGGTCCGGCCGGCATTGGCTTGCCGAACCGCGAACGAACAATTTCGATGAAAGCTGTGACGTGCCGTGCTTCTTCGCGCGCCTGATTGGCTGCGTATTCCTGCGCACCGGGGTCCCGCAGGATGTGACACAGCGAGGCTGACAGCGCCATGGCACCTTGTTCACCGTGTAGAATGTTTGACAGCGACCAATGCGTGTCCAGGTTGGTCAGCTTCACGCGATCCTTTGGAGACAGCTTGTCCCAGACGGCCGTCCCATACCCGACAGTCATTTCAGGATCGACCATGAACTCGTTTTCGACATCAAACGGTTCGGAGAAGTCGATATACCGTTTGTCCATCGGGTCCCAGAAGTGGTCATGCGTCGCCGAGATGATTTATCAAATGCACTTGCCCGCTCGAGATAGCGGTCGCACTCAATCATTGCTGCAAAG
>JBCBUN010000326.1:0-2988 GCA_039818145.1 Pseudomonadota bacterium | reverse complement strand
TGACTGCAGGTCGTATGCGGCACCTGCCTGTCACTGAAGACGGCAAGCTGACCGGCATCATCATTTCCATAAGACGCTCGGTCGAGTCCTGCAGGCTGCAGGTCACCACTTCGCGGGTCATATGGGATGACACTGGTTCTTTAAGCGCATCGCAGCCGCTACTGGATGTCGCCCGCACAATGTCACGCTCAGACAGGATGCCTGACACGCGCTGTGCAAAGTCGGTCACGACGATGGCGCCAATGCGCCTCTCCGCCAGCATATTGACCGCGTCCTGTAACGTGGCCTCTGGCGTAATCGTCGCAACATCCCGACCCTTGTCCTTCAGGATGCTAGATACAGTCATCACACGCTCTCCCTTATCCAGCGATGATGAAACAAACGCGAAGTACCGTTTATCCGCAGAACTCAGCGGGTTTTGGCCCTTTTACTGCGGAAACACGTACGAATCCCTCTCAGGAACACTCCGCGCATACGAACCACAAGTATGAGCGCGACATTCCGACGCGACAAGCCAAGAAGATGAACAAGGTCAACAAGTTAGGACAGCTATGTTGACACATTTAAGGGCTTTTAAGACAGATATCAGCACCTAAGCTGGCCGCATTTCCGGCGCATTACCCGCCTACTCGCGTTCCACCACATATTCCAGGGACGGCCAGACCATGATTCTTCGGCAGCAATATCTCAAACGCCTGAAGGGCGATCTCGACCGATGGTCCCAGCGTGGTCTGGTGGATCCCGCAAAGATCCCAGCCATCATCAAGGACGCCGAGGGCACCGGCGGCGGCACGTCCCTCACCACCATTCTGGCCGTGCTCGGCGTGGTTCTGCTTGGCTTCGCGGCCATGAGCTTCGTGGCCGCAAACTGGACCGAGATGTCGAAGCTGACAAAGCTGCTGATGCTGGCCTTCGGCATGTGGGGCGCGGTGGGCATTGCCGTATGGCGCATCCGCACGGATGAAGCCGGACAGGCGCTTTACACCGAAGCCGCCATTCTTCTGGCGGTGATCCTGTTCGGTGTCTCGATCATGTTGATCGGCCAGATGTATCACATTGGCGGCGAGTACTCAGACGGCCTGATGCTGTGGCTGGCAGGCACCCTGCTGACCGCCTGGCTGGCGCCGTCACGCGCAGCACTTGTGTTGGCGATCATCCTTGCCCCCATGTGGAGCATTGCAGTCCTGACCGAGGACCCATCCGTTCTGCACTGGCAGTTCCTGATCCCCATCTCCCTGGCCGGCCTGCTTGCCGCCGGCATGGGGTGGCGGCCGGCGGCCCACCTCATCATCGTGGCCTGGGGTGTCTGGTTCTTCGTGACGGCGATGTGGCTGCTTGGCCATCTCGACTGGTCACTGGACAGCGTCATGGTGCTGGCCACTCTGGTGGCCCTGACAGTCTTTGCCAAAGGACACATCTCCATGCGCCTCATCGCCCCCTTCGAGGACGCGATGATCCATTGGGGATTGTTTGCCGCCATGGCGGTGGCGTTCTGGCTGCCTTTGGCTGCAGAAGGTCTGCTGCCTGATGAAGATGGCTATATCTGGCTGGCCATGCTGCTCGGCGCTGCAGTGATGGGGACCGGCGGATGGGCCTTTGCCCAGGCGCGCCTGTCCTTGCCGGACATGGCCGTCCTTGTCGCTTCCGTGCTGGCGCTGATCGCATTTCCCTATGCACGGCTGGCGTGGGGCGAGGTCATCGATTGGCTGTTCGTCATTGCCTATTTTGGTGCGTCGGTCTGGTGTGTCAGCTACGGCACCCGCACCCACGACCGCTTCAGCATCAATCTGGGCTTTGCAGCCTTCGGCCTCATGGCGCTGTATGTCTACTTCGAAACAGTAGGCACCTTGCTGGACACCGCCGCCTTCTTCGCCATTGGCGGGCTGCTTCTCATCGGCCTGAGTGTGGGCCTTGGCCGCATCCGAACGCGGCTGCTGGCACAACAACCCAAACAACAGGCGGAGGGCTAAGCCATGACAGACTGGCTGGAAAGCATTGCACGCGCCCCTTACCGGCTTTGGGGGTTGATCCTTGCGGGCATTTTAATGACCGCCCTGCTGGGCCAGATCGTGATCGAGCGGATCACGCTTCTTTCGTCCGGGACGGAGGTGCGACTGGCAACGGCACCGGTCGATCCGCGCGACATCTTCAGAGGTGACTACGTCATTCTGACCTATGACATCACGCGTCTGCCACTGGACCGGCTGGCTGAAGACAAGGACGCATTTGAGTCAGGCAGCGTGGTTTACGTAACCCTGGAAGAAGACGCCTCCGGCCTCTGGCAGGCCAAAGCCATTGCACCCGACCGGCCGGATACCACTTCGGGTCAGGTTTTCATCAAGGGCAGAATTGACTGGATGGACACAGCGCCGCTGGTTCCAACCGCCCTCCCCGGTGAAGAGGCGACCGGCACGCAACAGCGTGAAGAGCCCTGCATCAACTGCCTCAATGCGCGCATCTCCTACGGCATTGAAAGTTACTTCGTGCCCGAAGGCGAAGGGCGCGCCCTCGAAGACATGCGGGACGAACGCAGCGTGACGGTGATCGCATCTGTTTCCAAAAACGGAACCGCCGCCATCAAGGGATTGATCCTCAACGGCGGCGATCCTGTGTATCTGGAGCCTCTGCTCTAGCAGAGCCGGCTTCTTGAAAGAGCCTCTGCTCTAAAGAGCCGGGGTCTAGTCTTCAGTCTTGGTGTCTGGGAAGCGGTTCAGCGGGAACGGCTTCTCGTTCTGGTTGAACGTCACATAGGCCAGGCACTGCCAGACGAACTGAATGAGGTTGCGGCTGAAGGTCTTGAGTTCTTCATTGGCTTCACCTCGAACAAGGATCACCACGAACTGCAAGGCACCGAGGAAAATCGAGATCGAAAAGGCCAGATTTCCGAGGAACCAGAAACCAAGCATAAACAGCAGCCGGACCCAGAGCGCTTCATCACCATTGGCATCGGACCCGAGGCGCTTGGTGGTGGTGTCTTCGTTGGGTGTT
>JBCBUN010000325.1:0-3004 GCA_039818145.1 Pseudomonadota bacterium | reverse complement strand
GAGCAGATCACGGATCTCCTTGACCTTGCCTTCATTGTGGCTGGCCACAACCAGCTTGCCTGCTGTGAAACGGCGATGCGGCATGGGTTACGCCACCGCCTGCTTCTGCATTTCCACCAGATCGCGGATCGAGGCCTTGGCCAGACCCATCAGCTCATTGAACTGCGTCTCGGTGAAGGGATCGCCTTCTGCCGTGCCCTGAATTTCAACAATGCCGCCGGAGCCGGTCATCACGAAGTTGGCGTCGGTGTCGGCGGTGGAGTCCTCGGCGTAATCGAGATCAGACACGCCTGTACCCTGATAGATGCCGCAGGAGATGGCGGCCACGTGATCCTTCAGGGGAATGTCCTTGATCATCTCGCGCTCTTTCATCCAGCTGAAGCACTGGTGGAGGGCCACCCAAGCGCCGGTAATGGACGCCGTGCGGGTGCCGCCGTCAGCCTGAATGACGTCGCAATCCACAGACACCTGGCGTTCGCCCATGGCCTCAAGGTCAACCACCGCGCGCAGGGAGCGACCGATGAGCCGCTGGATCTCCTGGGTGCGACCCGACTGCTTGCCTGCGGAGGCTTCGCGGCGCATGCGATCGCCCGTCGCGCGGGGCAGCATGCCGTATTCAGCTGTGACCCAGCCACGGCCCGAATTGCGCAGGAACGGCGGCACGCGCTCCTCAAGGCTGGCGGTCACCAGCACATGGGTGTCGCCAAAGCGCACAAGGCAGGAACCCTCCGCGTGCTTGGAGAAGCCCGGCTCGAAGGATACGGAACGCATTTGATCGGGACGGCGGCCAGACGGGCGCATGGGAACTCCAGTGCTTATATGAAAAGACGTGTAAGCTGGCGCTTGCTTGGCCAGCAAAGTTGGCCACTTCCTATCGTTCGCACCGCTTGTGGGCAAGCAGGGAATGAGAAGCGGACGAAATTGACGGAATGCAGCCGCATTCCTAGATTTGACAACAGATAGGTCATTTGCGGGCGCGCCAAAGCCCCGCTTGCTTGGAGACGGCACAGCTTCATGTCCGACTTTACGTCTGACGGCCCAAATACGCTGCTCGAACTCAATCAACGCTCGCGCGACGTGTTCCGCCAGCTTGTGGAAACCTATCTGGAAACGGGTGGGCCTGTTGGCTCGCGCACCCTGTCCAAGAGCGGACTGGTGAACGGGGCTTCCCTGTCGCCTGCCTCCATTCGCAATGTCATGGCGGACCTTGAAGATCTGGGCCTGCTCTCCTCGCCGCATACCTCAGCCGGCCGCATGCCGACCGAGGCCGGCTTGCGGCTGTTTGTGGATGCGCTGCTGCAGGTGGGCGATCTGAGCGAGGATGAGCGGGCAGGGATTGAGTCCCAGCTGACCGGCTCCAATCAGGCGGTGGATGACGCCCTGGCGCAGGTGTCCCAAACACTGTCCGGCCTGTCCCATTGTGCCGGACTTGTGGTTGCCCCCAAGCGCGAGGCGCGTCTCAAGCAGCTTGAGTTTGTGCCGGTAGCCCCGGGGCAGACCCTGGCCGTGATCGTTTTTGAAGACGGGCTGGTTGAAAACCGGATCATCGATACGCCGGTGGATATGCCCGCGTCGTCGCTCACCATGGCGTCCAACTATCTCAATGCGCGGCTGAAAGGCCGAAGCTTTGGCGATGCGCAGCGTCAGGTGCGGCAGGAAATCTCAGCCCGCAAGGCCGAGCTTGATGCGCTGACGGCCCAGGTGGTTGAGGCGGGTCTAGCCGTCTGGTCCGGCACCGACTCGGTCAACGGCACCGCAGAACGGTCGCTGATCGTGCGTGGGCGCGGCAATCTGCTGGAAGATGTTCAGGCGCTTGAAGACCTCGAGCGGGTGCGAAAGCTGTTTGATGATCTGGAAACCAAGGAAGAACTGCTGCAGCTCCTCACCATGGCGGAAGATGCCGATGGGGTGCGGATTTTCATCGGCTCGGAAACCAAGCTGTTTTCGCTGTCAGGCTCCTCGGTCATCGTCTCGCCTTACACAAATGCGGACAATGACATTGTAGGCGTACTGGGTGTGGTTGGCCCCACACGGCTCAACTATGCACGGGTCATCCCCATGGTGGACTATACCGCCCGGCTGGTGACCCAGCTTGTGAGCTAGAGACAGGCGCGGGCAGGTGGGGGCTTCACAGATTGCCTCCGTGCCCCTAGATAGCTGCCATAATCGTTTTTTCGGGATGGTTCACACGGGTCGCTGCTTGGCTTACAAGCGCCCCAACATTCCGATGTTCCACCCCCTATTCCAGATGGTGACGTTCTGATGAGTGACCCCAAAGACCCGCAAGACCCCCAGAACGCGCCTGAAAATGAGGCAGCGCCGGAAACACCGGCTGATGACGCTGCTGCTGATGCCCTGCTGACACCGGAAGCACAGATTGCCGAGCTTGAGTCCCAGGTAAACGACCTGCGCGACCGGTTGCTGCGCGCCGTGGCGGACGCTGAAAACACCCGCAAGCGCGCAGAGCGCGACAAGCAGGACGCCAGCAAATACGCCATGACGAGCTTTGCCCGCGACATCCTGAGCGTCGGCGACAATATGCGCCGCGCCATCGACACCCTGTCCGAGGAAGACCGCAAGGGCGTGCCCGAGCCGGTCCGCAACCTCATCGAAGGCGTGGAAATGACCGAGCGGGAATTTCTGTCGGTGATGGAGCGCCACGGCGTCAAAGCCATCAACCCACACGGGGAAAAGTTTGACCCCAATCTGCATCAGGCAATGTTTGAAGCTCCCGACCCCACCCGTCCCGCGGGCACGGTCATGGAAGTGGTCGCGACCGGCTATGTGATCGGTGATCGCCTGCTGCGCCCGGCCATGGTGGGTGTGTCCAAGGGCGGCCCTGCCGCCGCGCCGCAACCCGCTGCGGAAGCTGCGCCAGAAGCCGCGGCTGACCCGGCGCCTGAGGCAGGTGACCCGGACAAGCCAACACCGGGCTCAACAATCGACACCAAAGCCTGAGGCTTCCGGATCGATCCGACATGCAAAAGGCCAGCTGTGAAGCTGG
>JBCBUN010000324.1:0-3019 GCA_039818145.1 Pseudomonadota bacterium | reverse complement strand
CGCACATTTGGCCATTCCCGCTCCCAAAAGCGCGGCGAAGCGTCGCATTAGGTGCTTCCATGGTGCGTGAACGACCCTATTCTGCCGTCTGCTGCCCTGACTTCCATTCCAGAATGTTGCCGAGTCCATGACCTCCACATCTACGTCACTGCGCCCCCTCCTGGTGATCCCGGCCCGGATGGCTGCGGCCAGACTGCCCGGAAAGCCACTGGCTGACATCGCCGGCAAGCCGATGATCGTGCGCGTCTGGGAGATCGCACGTGACTGGGCTGCCGAGCATGACGGTGCGCAGGTCCTGGTGGCGGCCGGGGATGAGGAAATTGTGGACGCCGTCAAGGCGGCCGGAGGCGATGCCGTCATGACTGATCCTGACCTGCCGTCTGGCACAGACCGGTGCTGGGCTGCCGCTGAAACACGGGACCCGCACCAAAACTTCAATGTGGTGGTCAATCTTCAAGGCGATCAGCCGGTGTTTGATGCGGATATTCTCACCGCCGTGTTGACGCCGCTCGCCGATCCTGAGGTGGACATCGCAACGCTCTCGTCCGTCATCATTGATGAGCACGAGCGCGACAATCCGAATGTGGTCAAGCTGGTGCCGAGCTTTCCCGATCCGCAGGCGCCGATTGCCCGCGCGCTCTACTTCACACGTGCGACGGCGCCGACCGGTGACGGACCGATGTATCATCATGTGGGTATCTATGCATTCAGGCGCGACGCCCTTAAGCGCTTTGTAGCGCTTGCACCTTCGCCGCTTGAGGTCCGCGAGAAGCTCGAACAGCTGCGCGCCCTGGAACATGGTATGCGTATGGACGCTGCCATCGTTCCCCAAGGCACCCGCATCGGCGTGGACAGCCCGGAGGACCTTGAGCGGGCCCGGGCCTATTTCAACAACGAGAACAAGTCATGAGCGCTGAAAACACCATCGTCTATCAAGGCGAACCGGGAGCCAACTCACAGATTGCCTGCCAGGAAATGTATCCGGGTATGACGCCACGGGCGTGTGCAACCTTTGAGGAAGCGTTCGCGGCCATCAGTGACGGTGAAGCCCGGCTGGGCATGATTCCAATTGAAAACTCGCTTGCGGGGCGCGTTGCGGACATTCATCACCTGATGCCGGAGTCCGGGCTCTACATCATCGGTGAGCATTTCCTGCGCATCCGTTTTGCGTTGATGGCCCCCAAGGGTGCAAAGCTTGAAAACATCAAGACTGCCCAAAGCCACGTGATGGCCCTGGGCCAGTGCCGCAAGACCATGAACTCACTTGGCATTCTCGGGCAGGTGGCAGCCGATACTGCTGGCTCTGCACGCGAAGTGGCGGAGCTTGGTGATGTTACCCATGCTGCCCTGGCCACACCGGAAGCTGCAGACATCTATGGTCTTGATATTCTCAAGACGGACATGGAGGACGCGGACCACAACACCACGCGCTTTGTCATCATGGCTGCTGAACCTGATGATGCGACGCCGGAGGAAGAGCCAGTAATCACCAGCTTTATTTTCCGTGTACGGAATGTTCCCGCCGCACTCTACAAGGCCATGGGCGGCTTTGCGACCAACGGCGTCAACATGACGAAGCTGGAAAGCTATCAGGTTGCAGGCTCCTTCAATGCCACGCAGTTTTACGCGGACATTGAAGGGCACCCTGATCGCCGCAATGTCAGGCTGGCACTGGAAGAGCTGCAGTTCTTCTGCAGCGAACTCAAAATTCTGGGCATCTACCCGGCGAGTGAGTACCGCGCCCAGATTTCCGAGGGTTAGCCAGCCGGCGGTCCGTCAAACGCGATGACCTTTCGATGCTGCACCAGCTCGCCGAAAGGACCTGTTGCCTCAGCCGGTCGTTTCAGAAGCCACAACAGATCGTTCGCCGCCTCATCAGGAGACTGGGCTTGTACGTCAGGCATGTTCTTCAGATAGGGGGCGGCGGCTTCGGTCATGGTCCATCCCGGGCACGCGGCATTTATCAGGATGCCCCGTTCTCTGCCGCCATTGGCGGCAATCTCGCGGGCTACAGCGCGCGTTAACGCCACCTGGCCGACCTTGGATGGGATATTGACCCAGGCGGGCCATCCCAAGCGTTCAGCGGCACCTGCCAACGCCCGCTCCACATAGGTGCGCATCACGGAATCCACTTCCAGCGGCGTCAACGTCTCGTCGGCAAGCGCCTGACGCGCATCACCGCTAAGGGCTCCCAAAGTACCGAAGCCGGAGGCTACGACAATCGCGCGGGCATTGTCTTTGAGAAGAGGCACGAATGCGCGCAGCAGGTGCATGACGCCAGTGTTGTTTGCGGCAATCATGGTGGGCGCTTCTTCCGCCGCACTGGCGCCCTGCGTGGGCGCAAATGCTGCGTTCTGTACCAGCATATCCAGCCCGCCTGCCTGTTCTATGAGGCCGGCTGCGGCGTCAATCGTGGCGGCATCGGTCAGATCGAGCACCACTGGTTGAAGGGCAGCACCAATGTCGCCGATGTCTGCAATAGCCTTTTCGGCCTTGGCCAGATCGCGAGCGGCTACAAAGACTATGCCGCTTGCTCCCAATTCAACCGCCAGGCGCCGGGCGACCGCAAAGCCAATGCCTCTGTTTGCCCCTGTCACCAGCGCGGTAGTGCCCATGACTTGTCTCCTTGGTGAGGTTAACCGTACGATACGTCTCGTTAATATATACGAGACGGAGCGTCTTACAAGTGTCTGAGTCAGATTTCCAAGGTCCCGCACGGGGGCGTCCGCGAAGTGCCGCAACAGAACAGGCGATTTTCAGCGCCGCACGGGCCCTGTTGACTGAGGAAGGGTATGACGGTGTGACGATAGAGGGTGTCGCGCGCAGAGCGGGCGTCGGCAAACAGACCATCTACCGCCGCTTTGATGGGAAAGCCCAACTGCTGATTGCCGCGTTTCGTGACGATGCGGAACTCATGGTGGCGCTTCCCACGTCAGATACTCTGGAGGAGGCTCTCAGCGTCTACCTGTCCAGCGTGTTCAAGGCCGTCAACAATTCCCGCGCGGCCCTCAAATTCCTG
>JBCBUN010000323.1:0-3027 GCA_039818145.1 Pseudomonadota bacterium | reverse complement strand
CCGCCTGCAACGCCGCCGATCGCCTCAAGAACATCGGCAAGGTGCCGGACATGGCACCCATCGAAAACCCGGCCCACCGCCCGGAAGTACAGACGGTGTCACTGCCGATGCCCCAGGCAGAGCAGGTCTCCTACCAGCCGAACTCCCTTTGGCGCGCAGGTGCCCGCGGCTTCTTCAAGGATCAGCGTGCGTCTGCCCTCGGCGACATTCTTACTGTGACAATCGAGATCACCGACAAGGCCGAGATCGAAAACACCACGGAGCGCTCCCGCGCGAATTCTGAAGATGCCGGCCTCGACAACCTGTTCGGTTATGCGTCCAACCTTGACCGTTTGTTCCCGGACGAAGTGGACAACGCCAACCTGGTGGGCGCGGACTCAACAAGCTCCAGCCGTGGTGCCGGGTCCGTTGACCGCGAAGAAACGGTCAACCTGACGGTTGCCGCCATCGTCACGCAGATCCTGCCCAACGGAAACATGGTCATTCAGGGTAAGCAGGAAGTCCGCGTGAACTTTGAAGTGCGTGAACTGCTGGTTGCCGGGGTCATTCGCCCGGAAGACATTTCAAACCAGAACACCATCAACCACACCCAGATTGCAGAAGCCCGTATCTCTTACGGCGGCCGCGGTCAGATCACGGATGTGCAGCAGCCGCGCTACGGCCAGCAGGTGTTCGACGTCATCATGCCGTTCTAGTGAGGCCTCCTCTGGCACACACTTAACGAGCTGACGGAGCGGGCGATTCAGGCCGCCCTCTCCATCTGCGCCGCCATCGGGACCTTCTTGCAAAAGAAGGAGGCAGCGCAAACCAAAACGGCGCATGAGCAAAATGCTCATGCGCCGTTCTTGTTTTTGAGCCTGCCAGGCAGACTATTCGTCGCGATAAACCTTTTCGCGCCGCTCATGTGCTTCCTGGGCTTCAATGGAAAGCGTCGCAATTGGACGTGCTTCCAGACGCTTGAGCCCAATCGGGTCCCCCGTCTCTTCGCAGTAGCCGTAAGTGCCCTCTTCAATGCGCTTGATCGCGGCATTGATCTTGTTCACCAGCTTTCGCTGCCGGTCCCGGGCCCGAAGCTCAAGCGACCGTTCCGTCTCTGACGACGCGCGGTCAGTCAGGTCCGGATGATGGCTCGTATCTTCCTGCAGGTTTGTGATCGTTTCGCGCGTCTCGCGGAGGATGTCTTCCTTCCAGTCGATCAGCTTGCGGCGGAAGTATTCCTTCTGCCGATCATTCATAAAGGGTTCGTCGTCAGACGGCGTGTAATCCTTGGTCAACTCAGCGGTCACCGGTGTCTCTCCCTTCACTGGCGCCAGCTGCCTCCGTACAGATGAAGGCGGCTCAATGGCGCGGGAATATATCGGCGGGTTCAACGATGCACAACATCGCCTGACAGGCTTAGTCCATGAATTATTTGTATAATTTCGCCTCTTGCCCCCTCAGATGGGCAGGTTACTGGGCAAAAAGCTGTTCATATTTGGCGAGTTCAACCCTTGCGCGCAGCTCGATTTCGTCAAGCACATGGGCGAGGCGCGGGTCCTGAAAGGTCGTGTTCGAATCACGCCGCTGGTCCACCAGCTTCAACAACTGATCCAGCTTCTGCTTCGAAACGCCGCCTGCCAGGAGCGATAGTTTGATGTCGTCGAGAATATCCAGCATAGCTTCCGCCCGGACCACCGCCTTACGGCTTCCATCGGTGGCGGTGTCCACCTCCTGAAGCCCGATCAGCGCGTCAACAGGCGCGACCGACGCCACAGACCCCGTCGAATGTGCGGCTTCTGTCTGCCCCATGCCGTCCACACGGAATCGTTCACCGCCCGCTGGCCGGGGCTTCCCGGCGCGGCCTGCGGTAGCTGGTCCCTGCGCACGTCCCGCGCCGCCAACTTTCATGGGCCAAGGCTCCTGCCAAAATGGGCGCGCAATTCGCACCCGTTTCTCTACAGGGTGCACGCTGCGCCAAACTGCTTAATGCCGCCTTAACGATGTCTCACCAACTGGGCAGAAGCTGCCGGGTTGCCGCGCCAAACGGCAGTCCATGCCGGGTCGTCAAAACGCAGCGCGCAAAATAATTATTTAAAATCAATGGGTTATAAAACATGCCGCGTGGCACGGGTTTCGCAAAACCAAGCGCAAAGCATATCCACCGGTGCGCCAGCCTGAACCTGATATCGCACCCAAGAGAACGGAACACCGACCCGAATGTTGTTCTTTGCACGCAAATCAGTTTCAAGAGCCCGCGCCGTCCTGGCGCTCGCCCTCGCCGCATCCATGCTGTGGCCGGCTGCCGCTCAGGCCTCATCCCGCATCAAGGATCTCGCCTCGGTTGAAGGCATCCGAGACAACCACCTGGTCGGGTACGGCCTTGTGGTCGGTCTTGACGGTTCCGGCGACAGCCTGCGGAACGCGCCTTTTACCCGACAGAGCCTGCAGTCCATGCTGGAACGTCTGGGCGTGAATACGCGGGACGCTACGCTCAACACAAACAATGTGGCCGCTGTCATGGTCACCGGCAATCTGCCCGCCTTTGGCTCCCAGGGCAGCCGCATGGACATCACGGTTTCAACCCTGGGCGACGCGTCCAGTCTTCTGGGCGGCACGCTTCTGGTAACACCGCTCATGGGCGCTGATGGCGAAGTCTACGCCGTGGCACAGGGCCCCGTTGCCATTGCCGGTTTCAGTGCTGAAGGCGATGGCGCCAGCGTCAAACGCGGTGTCGCCACATCTGGCCGCATTCCAAACGGTGCCATCATCGAACGGGAAATAGCCTTTGCACTCGAAGACATGAGCACGGTGCGTCTTTCCCTGCACAATCCGGATCTTACAACTGCCCAGCGCATGGCCAATGTCATCAACACCTTTGTTGGCGGCAGCACGGCCCAGGCAATGGACCCATCAACGGTGTCGCTTACCGTGCCGCAGAAAGGCAAAGGCAGCGTTGTCAGCATGCTGACGGAAATCGAGCAGCTGCGTGTCGCACCTGACAGTCCTGCCAAGGTTGTTATTGATGAAGCCTCCGGCGTCATTGTCATG
>JBCBUN010000322.1:0-3045 GCA_039818145.1 Pseudomonadota bacterium | reverse complement strand
GGTTGGAATAGACGATGTCGTTTGCCGCATGCTTGATCAGGGACTGCTTGTAGCCCTGATCCGCATTCGCTTCTTCGGTGGCGATGAAGCGGGTGCCGATATAGGCGAAGTCCGCACCCAGCGCCAGGGAGCTCGCGATGGAAGAACCGTCAGAAATAGCACCTGACAGGATGACAGTGCCGTCGAACCATTCCTTCACTTCACGCACAAGCGCGAACGGTGACAGTGAGCCTGCATGGCCACCTGCGCCGGCGCAGACAAGAATGAGCCCGTCGACGCCTTCTTCCGCCGCCTTCTTGGCGTGCTTGACGTTGATAACGTCGTGATAGACCACACCGCCGTAAGAGTGGGCCGCTTCCACCACAAATGCCGGCGGACGCAGGGACGTGATGATGATGGGCACTTCGTGCTTCACGCACACATCCATGTCGTGCTGCAGACGGTCGTTTGACGAATGGCAGATCTGGTTCACCGCGAAAGGCGCAACCTTCTTGCCCGGGTTGGCGGCCTGATACTCGGCCAGTTCCGTCTTGATGCGGACGATCCACTCTTCCAGCACATGCTCCGGCCGCGCGTTGAGCGCCGGGAACGAGCCGATGATGCCCGCCTTGCACTGGGCAATGACGAGTTCAGGACCGGACACGATAAACAGCGGTGAGCCGATAACCGGCATCCGCAGATTGTCCCGAATATGAGCAGGAATGGCCATGCGATGTCTCCAGAGGAAAAGGGATAATTCTTGGAGGGATATTTGGTGCGCGGAGCACAAAAGTCCAGTTCAGAAATGAACAGTTATCCAGCCATTATTGAACAGATGTGGATGCAAGCGTCCACCCGACTCCGACCGGCGCGCTTGTCATCTCGACAATATCTGGAAAGGAAATAGCAAAATCGCCGCCCAGCTGACCTGAATGAAAAGGAATACAGGTGTAGGGAACCAAAACGCTTCAGGCTTCTCCTGGTAGTACAGCGTCCATGTTTTGACGCGCTCCGGCTCGCTTTCGTCTCGACGCCATCTGAGATAACTGACGATCCTGATCAGGATGAACGGTAAAGCCAGCACTGTCATGTTGATGAAAGGCGGTAGTATGTAAAACATCAGGTTACTTCCTAACCCAGATCGTAGGCGAGCGTAGGGTGTCTATTCCGGCGGCTAAGGAATCGCCATGTTACGATGCTTACCGCCGAGTCATTCACGGAAGGGATGTCATGTTGGCTTATAGGACTACCATGGTTCAATCGTCCCAAGGAATGTCAGCAGGGCAGCCGCCACCTCATCAGGCGCTTCAACCTGCGGAAAATGGCCCACTCCTTCGAGTTCCACGTAAGTGTAGGGCCCGGTAAAGCCATCTTCGCCCGCCTTGAACAGCTCGATGTCCAGCGCGCCATCGTCTGCTCCGGCGATCATCAGGGTCGGCATGGCAAAGCGGGTATCCTTGTCCGCCCGCTGGGTGCCCGGCGTCGGGTCAGCGCCGATAGACCAGTAATAGCCCAGCACGCCCTCCACACCGCCTTCGACCGCAAGGCTCTCCTTGACGGCTGTGGTATCGCGCCGCGCCACATCAAAGGTCGGCGCCCATGCCTCAACAATCCCGTCAATATGGGCAAAGTCATTGCGCGACACCATCCAGCTCGCCCAGGGAAACTGGTAGTAGATGAAATGCGGCGCATTGAGGAAGAGGCTGAGGCTCGGCTCAGTGGCCTTGGGATGCGGGATCGTCAGAGACGCCAGCCCCACAACCGTGTCCGGATCCGTCACGGCGGCGGACATCGCCGCCGTCGCACCCCAGTCATGACCCACCACGACGGCCTTACTTTCGCCCAGCGCGTCAATCAATGCCAGGGCGTCTGCGCCCAGAGTACCAACCGTATAGTCCGCGTCCGGTGCAAACCCGCTGGGCGCATAACCGCGCATGTTGGGTGCCACCACGCGATAGCCCGCTGCCGCCAGCGTGCCCTGCACCTGCTTCCAGCCGCGCGCCGTCTCAGGGTAGCCATGCAGCAGCACGACCAGCGGCCCTGTGCCTTCCTCCAGATAGGCCAACTCGATGCCATTGGCCTCAATGAAAGAGAATTCCCGTGTGTCTTCGGCCTGCGCGGCGCCGCCGGTCGAAATAAGCGCAGCCAGTGCAAGTGTCGCCAAAAATCGAATACCCATCAGGTCCTCCCCAGGAGTTTGTCGCGGTCAGTCTTGGCTGCTTCGGTGATAAAGTCGAGCACGGCACGCACCGCAGGAGTGTTTGTCAGGTCCGGATGGGCAAGCAGCCAGACATCTGTTGCACTGTAGAGCTTGTCCGGCGCCACCCGCCTCAGGTCCTCATGGGCATCCCCCTGAAGACAGGTCAGCGGCGCAATCCCGGCATGTGTGCGCACCGCACTCACCATGTCCGCCATGGACGAGCAGCGCAGATAGGTCGGCGCACCTCGGGTCACATGTCCGGCCCAGCGCGCCAGTTCTGCCTCGTTGGCTTCCCCGGCAAACCCGATCAGCCGATGCTCGGCCCATTCGCCGCGCTGCTTGGGCAGGCCATTGGTTTCCGCATATTCATGGGAGGCATAAAACGCGACGCCGCATCGGGCAATCTTGCGACCGACCAGATTTTCCTCTCCCGGCCCATACAGCCGGATGACAATCTCGGCCTCGCGCCGCGTGACACTTGCCGGCCAGGCATCGGTCACAAACTCGATCTCGATTTGCGGGTAGCGCTCCGTGAACGCGCTCATATGCGGCATCAGCCAGTATCCGGCCAACGTGGCCGCTGTCGACACCCGCACAATTCCCTGTGGCGTGCCGCTGGCGTCAGAAAGCGCATGGCCGGCGCGCAGGACGGCTGACGCAATTTCGTCGGCCTCTGCTTTCAGCTTCTCACCCCCCGGCGACAGGCCGAAACCGTCATTCGTTTGCACAAAGAGTTTTGTGCCAAGGGCGTCTTCCAACTCGGTGATCTTGCGCCCCACCGTGGCGTGGCTGAGCTTCAGCTGACGTCCCGCACCGGAATAGCTACGGGCCTCTGCCACCGCCAGAAACACCCGATAAAGGTCCCA
>JBCBUN010000321.1:0-3049 GCA_039818145.1 Pseudomonadota bacterium | reverse complement strand
TTCCAGCGCAGGCTTGTGCGATCAATCGTCATGTCTTTGCCCTTTGATGGGTTGGTCTCAGGTACGTAGTCTGATCGCTTTTGGCAGAATTTCAAAGCTCGCGGGGAGGCGACCTGGTGCCTCACCGTCAATATCAATCAGGACTTCAGCATTTTCGTCGATCGGCAGGGCGAGCAACGTGCTGGTGCGGGTCGCGATGACTTTCGGGCTTTGGATGTGGGTGCCCTTGTAGAGGTCCCCATCGCCTGCCACGAGGTCCTTCAATGTCGTATCAGTCATGATGACCACATCGAACACACCGTCGTCGGGTTCTGCCATGGGGGCCATGTGCATGCCACTGCCAAAAACACCCGCGAAAGACCTGAGCGACTGCGCCCTGCCGGCCTCAGGCCTTGATGGCGAAACGCGCCTTGAGCTTGAGCGCATCGTCGGTGCCAATCAGGTGCATGTGGGCGACTATGAGCGCGCCTTCCACGCCCGCGGCAAGAGCTATCACGACCTTTTGTGGATGCGTGCCGGCGACATATCCAATGCGCCCGACGCCGTGGTTTATCCACGCAGCGAAGAAGAAGTGCAGCGGCTCGTTGAGTTTGCCGCGGCCAACGACATCGTCCTCGTGCCTTACGGGGGCGGCTCAAGCGTCGTCGGCGGCGTCACCGCCCGCGAGGAAGGCGAAACACGCCTGTGCATCACCGTGGACACCACCTTGATGGCCTCCCTTCTGAGCATCGACGAAACCGCCATGACGGCGACCGCGCAGGCCGGCATCTACGGACCGGCCCTTGACCAGGCCCTTGCCAATCACGGCGTGCGCCTTGGCCACTACCCGCAAAGCTTTGAGTATTCCACTCTTGGCGGCTGGGTCGCAGCACGCGGCGCAGGACAAAACTCCATCCGCTATGGCCGCGCAGACAAATGGCTGGTGTCTGCCCACGTCGCCACCCCGTCCGGGCTGTGGCGCACAGAGGCGACACCGGGGTCCGCCGCCGCGCCGAACCTCAACCAGCTCGTGGCCGGTAGCGAAGGCACTCTGGGCATTATCACCCAGGCCACATTCAAAATTCATGATGTTCCGGAGACGGAAGATTATCGCGGCTATCTCTTCCGCAGTTTTGCCGAAGGCGCGGACGCCATCCGCCAGATCGTGCAGGCGGAGATACCCACTGCCATGCTGCGCCTGTCAGACGCGGATGAAACCTATTTCTTCCGCACGCTCTCCAGCGTCGGCAAGGAGAAGGGCATCAAGGACAATCTGGCTGACGCCTATCTGCGCCTGCGCGGCTATGCCGACAAGCCCTGCGTGCTGTTGATCGGCATGGAAGGCAGCGCCGTCAATGTGTCCTATGCACGCGACCGCGCTGCGCGCATCATCGCTGCTGCCGGTGGTCTGCATGCAGGCAAATCTCCCGGCACAAACTGGAAGGCAGGCCGCTTCCACGGTCCCATGGTGCGTGACCCGATGATGGATCACGGCCTGGGCGTCGACACGCTGGAAACATCCACCTTCTGGTCCAACATCGAGACGCTGCACAAGGCCGTCACGGACGCCATCACCTCTTCGACAAAGGAAACCCTTGATGGGCCCGGCCAGCAGGGCATTGTCATGGCCCATATCAGCCATGCCTATGCGGATGGGGCCAGCCTCTACTTCACATTTGTCTTCCCCCGTCGCCATGAGGGCGGGCTAGAAGGCGAGATCGAGCAATGGCTGAAAATCAAACGCGCCGCGTCTGATGCCATCGCGGCCAATGGCGGCACGATCTCCCATCATCACGGTGTGGGAACAGATCACGCTCCCTGGCTGGGTCAGGAAAAAGGCCCCATCGGCATGCAGACCCTGGGGGCCGTCAAAAACTCCATCGACCCCAAAGGCGTGATGAACCCGCGCAAGGTGCTGGGCTAATCCCTCACCCCTGGATCAAGTCCGGGAACACAGAACCGGCGTCTAATGCGCCAGCGCCGCAGCCAGTTTCTCCGCAGCCACTTTCACAGCTTCCTTCGACACATCAAGGACACCCTGCATGTTGAAGAAGCCATGGATCATGCCCGGATAGTCAATGTACTCAGCCTTGGTGCCCGCTGCATTGAGCGCATCGGCATAGGCCTTGCCTTCGTCCCGAAGGGGGTCGAAACCAGCGGTGATCACATAGGCCGGTGGCAGCCCGGACAAATCCTCGGCACTCAGGGGCGAGGCAAACGGTTCCGAGCGCGCCGCATCATTGCCGCCCATGTAATTGCCCTCGAACCAGCGCATAGTTTCCTTTTCAAGGAAGTACCCTTCCGCAAACTCATTGCGCGATCCCCAGCGTTCGGCATCGGTGAAGTCTGTGGTGGGGTAGATCAGCATCTGAAACGCAATCTGCGGCCCCTTCTTGGCTTTCGCCATCAGGCACACAACGGCTGCCAGGTTGCCACCGGCACTGTCGCCGGCCACGGCAATGGAATTGGGGTCAATGCCAAGCTCACCCGCATTGGCCTCCACCCATTTGGTTGCCGCGTAGCAGTCGTCCGCTGCTGCCGGATACACATGCTCCGGCGCAAGTCGGTAGTCCACCGCCACAACACGCACACCGGCCTCATTGGCCAGCGTCCGGCACAGGGCATCGTGGGTGACAAGGTTGCCGATGACGAAACCACCGCCATGAAAGAACACCAGGCACGGCAGTGCGGAACTACCACCGCCCGCCACTGGTGTGTAAACGCGCGCAGGGATATCGCCCGCCGGACCGGGAATGGAAATATCTTCCGTCTTGCCGATAGCTGCGTCCGGCAGATCCAGAACCGCTGCCATGCCTTCATAGGTCGCACGGGCGTCCGGCAGGGGCATCTCCCACAACTTTGGTGCCGGGTTTTCCGCGAGCTGGGTGAGCATCGCCTCCACCTGGGGATCAAGTGACATTGCGTTTCCTCAAATCGGTTGTCGTGTTTCTTGTTGCCCGCAGTCTAGCCGGAAAAGGCCCCATCGCTAGAGAGGTAATTTTTCTCCTCCGGCGTGCTTTCACGATCAAACAACACATTCCGGTGGGGAAACCGGCCAAAACGCGCTATC
>JBCBUN010000320.1:0-3054 GCA_039818145.1 Pseudomonadota bacterium | reverse complement strand
CGCACATCAGTGCCGGTGTATTTCACCCGCTCACTGCCTGTCTCGACCAGGTCCACAAACCGGGCAATCTCGTCGCGCAGTTCCACGAAGGATGTTTTCAACCGCGCGTCACGGGAGGGTGTGGAATATGTCTCCCACTCGCCGCTCGTCCCATAGATGTTCTGAGGCAGGCGTGAAGGCTGTGGCTTACGGTTGATGCCGCCGGAGACCGCCTCCTCCACCGCATACACACGATAGGTCAGGTCATCACACAGACCGCGCATCATGTTGCGCGTCTCCGTCAGCGGGTCATAGACAAGGTTACGTCCCGCGACCGCAGTGCGCACCCAGTCATAGTAATCAAGCCGCTGACCATTGAAGGCAAAGGACGCCCCCTGCCACTGACGCTTGTTCTGGGTGCCATTGCCGAAATACTGATCGACGGAGAAGTCTTCCAGATCGCTGTTCTGTGTGTAGGTGTAGCGGCCGCCAACCAGGCTACCGTCCGGTGCCCGTGTGGCCCCAACGAGTTGAACGGGCCGCCAGTTCTTGAAGCCTGCCCCCATGGTAGGCCGGGACCGCACGAATTTGCGGCCATAGACACCGCGGGTGATGGAATTGTCGGGGTGCGCGTCGATGTAATGAATGCGTCCGTCCGGATCGACCCGATATACCACCGCTACATGGCCGTTGGGGTCATAGATATTGGTGCCCGGACGAATGGAGCGCGGGTCAACGCTGCTGGAATAGTGATCCGCAGGCAGCCCACGTTTCTCTTCAGGGTGATAGCGATACATGGCCGTCGACACGTAGTTCGACACCCGGCGCAGCACATCCGGCCCGTCCATGGGTTGCTGACCGGGCCAGTTGATCACCACAGATTTTTCAATAATGCGGTTGCCCGAGGCCACATAGCGCACGTCACGCGTATAGCCATTGGGGGCCACCGCAGAAGCAAAGGCGAACGGCAGACCGTTCATCCACGCGAAATAGCCGCGCAGGGTGTAAGGCAGGTCGGCGCAGTCAGCAAAATAGTTGACGCCGCGCGGGTTGCTGCCGCGATACACATTGGCTGCGTGCTTCAGACACTGGTCGGTCGTGCGGCAGTCGCTTTCGCCAATGGCTGTGATGAAATCCTCGTAGGCCTTCTCGTCCGTCGCGGTCCAACGGTCACGCAGGATGCGCCATGACCTGTCGGTTCGTACCGGCAGCGGCGGTACTGTCACGTCCGTCGATTGATCAAACTGTGTTGGAGTTGTTTGAGCGACTGCAGGAGCAGTGGCACCCGCTAATGAAACAACACCCGCAATAATTGCGGACGCGCAAATTCGAGAATGCATGCCCAGCCCTTTGATATCTTCAACAGCACCCAGACAGAAGGTTAACAAGTTCTGACGCTAGCGTCGCTGCACCTTTTCTGCAACCAAGCCGGGTTTACGCAACCTTAAAGTGTGACTTCTAATTATGCACGCGGGGACTAGCCGGGACGCGTCAATGCACGTGCCTGGTTTGCTAGGGGCTGCAGAATGCATATCAAATCGCTTTCATCCATGAAACTGTCGCACAAGCTGCCGGCGGTGATCATCGGACTTGCGGCAACCGCCGCACTTGTTACCAGTGTTCTTGGCTTTTTCGGCGCCCGGTTGGCGCTCGACCATGCCATCGAAAAAGAGCTCATGGTCATCTCCACAGATCGCGCACACGCTGTTGAGACGTATCTCCAGAGCATCGACGAAGAGATCAAGTTCCTCGCCAGCAACGACATGATCGCAGACGCGGTCATTTCATTTACCGACGGCTGGAACTCTCTTCAGGGCCAGCAGACGTCAACGCTGCAAAAGCACTACATCACTGACAACCCCAACCCCATCGGGTCCAAAGAAGTCCTTGATCAGGCACGGGACGGCTCGCTGTATTCCGACTATCACGGCTACTACCACCCGTGGTTCCGCGACCTGCAGCAAAGCCGCGAATATTATGACGTCTTCTTGTTCGATACGGATGGCAACCTGATCTATTCCGTCTTCAAGGAACTCGACTACGCAACCAATCTTGTTTCCGGCAAGTGGGCGGACAGCGGCCTTGGCCGTGTTTATCGCGCCGCGTCCACAGCGTCATCGGGCGAAACGGTATTTGACGACTTTGCCCCATATGGGCCGTCCGCCGACGCACCGGCCAGCTTCATCGCGACCCCCGTCTTTGATCGCAACAACACCCGCATCGGGGTGATCGCGTATCAGATGCCGGCCGGTGTCATCAACAGGATCATGGCTGAAGTCGAGGGACTGGGCGAAACAGGCCAGAGCTACATTGTCGGCAGCGATCTGTTGATGCGGTCGAACTCCCGCTTTCAGGAAGAAAGCACGATGCTGTCCGTAAAGGTCGATAGCCCCGCTGTGCGCCATGCACTGGAAGGTGGCCATGGTGTGGACATTGAGCCAAGCCTTGAAGGCCAGGAGGCATTTGCTGCCTATTCACTGGTAGATGTGTTTGGCATCAAATGGGCCGTGATTGCCGAGATTGAAATCGCCGAGGCAGAGAAGGAAGTAACCGCCCTCCTCTACGTCTTCATGGTCGTTTGTCTCATTGTTGTTTTGTGTGCCTTTGCTCTGGGCACGTTGATGTCCAGACATGTTTCCAAGCCAGTCACCGCGATGACAGGCGCCATGCGTCGTCTGGCTGAGAAAGACTGGTCGGTGGAAATTCCTTACACCGATCGCCAGGACGAAATCGGCGAAATGGCAAGTGCCGTCCTGGTGTTCAAGGATAATGGTCAGGAAGCGGAACGGTTGCAGGCGAACGAAGCTGAACGCGAGGCGCGGGCAGCTGAAGAAAAACGCCAGGCCATGAACCAACTGGCAGATTCCTTTGAAACCTCTGTTGGTGAAATCGTCGAAGCGGTTTCAGCTACCGCAATGGACCTCAAGGAAACCGCACAGGGCGTGGCCGCCATTGCCGAAGAGACAACGGCACAGTCTGCGACTGTTGCAGCGGCTGCTGAGGAATCTTCCGTCAATGTGCAGACCGTGTCTTCTGCAACCGAGGAGATGTCAGCATCGATCTCGGAAATGCAGC
>JBCBUN010000319.1:0-3106 GCA_039818145.1 Pseudomonadota bacterium | reverse complement strand
CCGCCGCTAAAACTTTAGCCGGGCTTGGTGCAGAGGTCGAAGAGATTTCGGTGCCAATGCATATGGAAATCGGTACCGTCTTCATGCCCATGATCGCCGAGGGTATGGTACGCCAATTCACCTTTGGACAGGGGCTTGGCTCCGGTCGTTTCGGCTTCTATCCACGTTCGCTCATCGACAAGTATGCGTCCATGAGCCGACGTGCTGACGAATTTCCTGACACAGTCAATGCGTTGGCGGCCTTCGGCACTTTTGTGAAAAACAAATGGGGCGGTCGCATCTATGCGCGCGGTCAGAACATGCGCCCGTGGTTCATCCAGCGGTATGCCGAACTCTTCAAAGACTACGATCTGCTACTGATGCCGACGACGGCCATGCCCGCGGTAAAGCTTCCCGACGAGACCACATCTCGCAAAGAGCGCATCGAACGCGCGTGGTGCATGCTCGCGAACACGGCCTCTTATGACTACACCGGGCATCCGGCTATTTCGCTACCTTGCGGTATGACTTCCGAAGGTCTGCCGGTAGGCCTGCAACTTGTGGCAAATCATTTCAATGAGCCCGCAATCTATCGTGCGGCCGGTGCATTCGAGGCAGCAGGTGACTGGAAAACACTCTGATCCATTCACTACAATTCTTGGACGGTCTGCCGATCCGGATCTCGGGGCACGCTTGCATGACCTGTCGCATCATGGGCAGATCGACATCATCGACATTGACCCAGACGACGCGGCCCGGCGACGGATGCACATGACAGGCCGGTCCGGTCAGCAGTACCGGCTCGCTTTGCCCCGTAGTCAACGCCTTGAACATGGGGCTGTGCTGCATTTGAGCGAGGACATGGCAGTCGTCGTGCACCTAACCAACAGTCCCAAGCTGCGCCTGACCCCATTTGATCTCGGTTCGGCCTTGCGGCTGGGATACCATTGCGGAAATCTGCATTGGGCCGCTGAGTTCGGCGAGACCGCCATCGAAATCCCTCTTGATGGGCCTGAAGAGAGCTATCGGCGGCGCCTGGAAGATGCAGCGGCCTATGCGCAGTTTGATATCGCACGGATTGAAACGTGACCGTCGCTCTTCTCAAGGCCATGCAGCTGGCCGACACCAGCTTTCCAACCGGCGGATTCGGCTTCTCTTGGGGTTTGGAAAGCGCCGTAGCGGCCGGGGTAGTCACACGCTTGACTTTCGATGCCTGGCTTGAGACCGAGTTGCTGGACCGTTGGGCCAATTTCGACCGCGTCATACTGGCCGAGGCCTGGCAACGGCCTTTGGACACGTTTGCAGATTACGAGGCGGAAGTTGATGTGCTCTTCTGGTCAGAGCCTTTGCGGCAGCACTCTGTTCGCGCGGGCCATGCCTTTCTTGTCGGTACTCAACGGTTTGGAGACCCGGCGGCGGCAACCCTGAAGGATATGTGCCGAAAAGACGCGGCGCATGGTCATCTCTCGCCGGTTCAAGGCGCGGTGTTTGCCAGTCAGCGCCTGCCACTGGAGCTTGCCATCGCCGCAGCAGCCCATGGCGCAGTGCAGGCGCTGACTTCAGCTGCGGTTCGTCTGTCGCTGATTTCAGCCCTAGAAGCGCAGCGCGCCTACACCGCCCTTCAGCCATCACTGGCTGCCGTGATGGAGGCGCCCGCGCGTGGAACCACGCCAACAAGTTTCGCCCCGCTAAGCGAGATGGCAATGCTGACGCCACCAAGCGCCCCGCTTTTCATGAACTGATATCAGGACACACCGCATGAACCTTACACCAACGGAAATGGAGCGCCTGACGATCTTCACCGCGGCAGAACTGGCGCGCCGCTACAAATCCGAGGGAGTGAAGCTGAGTCTGCCCGAAGCGACGGCTCTGATCACAGATGAGTTGCTGTTGGCCGCACGTAAGGGCATGGATCATCCGGCCTTGGTGAGTTTCGGAGCCCAGATCCTGAGCCATGAGGATGTCGAAGCTGGGGTACCCGTCATGCTGCGCTTTCTGTCAATCGAGGTATCGATGGCGGAAGGCACCAAGCTTGTGACTTTGTTCGACCCAATCCCCGCCGACCCGGACGCCGGACCGGCTCCGGGGGAGTTGATCATTAAGGAAGGTGACATCGAATTGAACCCCGGCCGCCCACGCACGGAGTTGAGTGTGCTCAACACCGGAGACAGATCCATTCAGGTGCGGGCGCATGCTCATTTCTTTGAAGCAAACCCGGCCTTGCAATTCGACCGCAAAGCCGCCTTCGGTCTGCGTTTGGATCGACCCTCTGGCGGCGGCGAGCGGTTCGATCCCGGCATTGCAAAGACCGTAACGCTTGTCCCCTTTGGTGGGAGGCAATGCGTTCACGGATTTTCAGGACTGACCGAAGGCGCGACTACGGACCCAGCTGTGCGCGCCGCAGCACTTGGGCGCGCACAATGAGGCTGGCCCGAACCCGATACGCCGCTTTTTACGGCCCAACGACCGGTGATATGTTCCGGCTAAGCGACACCTCGCTTCTGGCTGAGATCGAATTCGACTACGCCGCTCCGGGCGATGAGTTGACGACCGGCGCGGGCAAAACAATGCGAGATGGCGAAGGGTTCTGCACGACCGGTACGGATGCCAATGGGGCGCTTGATTTGGTAGTGCAGAATGCGGTGATCCTTGACCCTGTGCTCGGCATCATCAAAGGCGACATCGGGGTTCGGCGCGGCAAGATCGTCGCTGTCGGCAAGGCGGGCAACCCGGACATCATGGACGGCGTCGCCGCCCATATGGTGACCGGACCCAACACTACCGTCGTTCATGGGGACAACATGGTTGTGACCCCTGGTATTGTCGAGGCCCATGCCCATTTCCTGTCGCCTCAGCAAAGCTGGCACGCGCTTGCTGGCGGCTGCACCACAATGATTGGCATGAGCCCTGGGCCCCATTTCGATGTCAGCTGTTCTGGCCCTCATACGCTGGGCCGCCTCATTCAGGCGGCTGACGAGTACCCGATCAACTTTGGCTTTCTCGGGCGCGGTTGTTCCAATCCGGAAGCGGTAACAGAGAGCGTTTTGGGCGGCGCTCTGGGTGTGAAGATCCACGAGGACTTCGGTGCGTCCCCAGCGGTGATCGACGGATCCTTGCGCGCGGCAGA
>JBCBUN010000318.1:0-3110 GCA_039818145.1 Pseudomonadota bacterium | reverse complement strand
GTTGGCGAAGGCCAGACCTGTACCGATAGGCACCTGTGCGCCGACAATGCCGTGACCGCCATAAAACGCTTTCTCGGTGGAGAACATGTGCATTGAGCCGCCCTTGCCTCGGGAGTATCCGCCGGCGCGGCCCGTCAACTCTGCCATCACCCCTTTGGGATCCATCTTCTTGGCAAGCATGTGACCATGGTCGCGATAGGAGGTAATCACCTGGTCGCCATCCTTGAGCGCCATTTCAACGCCGGTCACGACGGCTTCCTGCCCGATATACAAGTGACAGAACCCGCCAATGAGACCCATGCCGTACATCTGACCCGCTCGTTCTTCAAATCGGCGAATCATCAACATGTCCCGATAGGCCTGGAGCGTATCTTCCTTGGACATTTTTGGATTTGAGCGTTTGATCTTGTCCCAGGCTGCCTGGGAAACGTCCTGCCGCTCGGCTTCGGTCTGAGCGATGGACTTTGACGCGGTTTTCTTGGAAGCGGATTTCGACGCCGTGCTGCGCGCAGCCATTTAGGACTCCCTCGTGCCGATAACCGGCGAATGACGTGATTTGGTCAAAGTCTAGCGCGGCAGGGTCAAATGCGCGATGCACTCCCGCGCACAAAACCGTCGAATGCAGATGGCCACGGGTTACAAAATTGTGAGAACCGGCTCGTTTTCGTAATCGGGTCGAAACAGCCTGAAAACCGACAAAACTGACTACTCGTCAACAAAGACGGTCAACTCGTCCGGGTGCGCAAAACCGAGTGCTGCTCGCGCGCGCTCATCCAGCAAATCCGGATCCAGGCTCTCTGGACGCAATAGCGCCACATCACGCTCAAGGTCACGCCTGATCTGCTGGGCGGAAACCACCTTTTGAGACAACTCCTGGCGCACTTCGCGTATCTCAGCGAGCCGAAGCAAGCCATTGTCGCCGTGGATGGCGTGGTAGGCGAAGTAACCCATGATGCACAGGCAAGCCACCGGCACGATGGCCCTACCCAAACGCGACCGCAAACCGTCTCGTTCAGCGGAATAACGCCCACCATAATGCGTCGTACGAATCGTCTCATGCATCTTCATGTATTCAAGGAATCACAAAAGTGATTCTCTTTGCAAGTCCATAAAGTTCAGTGGCTTAGAGTGAGTCGCTGGATTTTGAATCTGGCATTTCGCAGGTGGACCGTGGTCATGTGATAGTGGTCGTTGCAAAGCGTGGGCGCCATAAATGCGAGACACTGACATGCTGACTATTCGGCCTGCTACCCATGCAGACACTGATGGGATCTGGGGCATGTTGGAGCCGGTTATTCGAGCGGGCGAGACCTATGCCCTCCCCCGAGATTTCAGCCGAGAAGATGCCCTTGCCTACTGGCTTGCTACTGACAAACACACATTTGTTGCGCTCGAAGGCGGCGCGCTACTTGGCACCTACTACATGCGTGCCAACCAGATGGGTGGCGGTTCCCACGTGGCCAATTGTGGCTATGTCACGTCAGTTGAAGCGCGAGGGCGCGGTGCGGCAGCCACTATGTGTGAGCACTCTCAGGATGTAGCTCGTCGCAACGGCTTCACCGCGATGCAGTTCAATCTCGTGGTCGCAACCAATACGGGGGCGGTCACTCTGTGGCAGAGATTGGGCTTTGAAATCGTGGGCACTCTACCTGGCGCCTTTGCACATCCAACACTTGGCCATGTTGATGCCCACATCATGTTCAAAACTCTGTAGATCAGGCGGCACAAGTCCGCCCCTTCCCCATTTGTACTGAGTTTTTGATTATGTATTTGCGCCCATGCCTTTTTGTTGCGTTGATGGTTGCTGTCATGCCCTTTGGTTCTGCTGTTGCCCAACCCGCCTGCACCCTTGTTGCCCGGTCTGACACCGGCGAGACCCTGGTCGAAGAGGGTGACTGCGACAGGCGTGCAACGCCCGCATCCACGTTCAAGCTACCCCTAGCCGTCATCGGATTTGATACCCGCGCGCTCACATCACCTGAGACGCCAGCTGTTGATTTCGACCCAGACAGGCACGTCGCATGGATTGAAAACTGGAAGGCCACAACCACTCCCCGCACCTGGTTGCGGGATTCGGTCGTCTGGTATTCGTGGGAAGTGACCCGCCCGTTGGGGCTTGAGGGCATGGAGACGTATCTGGAGCGTTTCAACTACGGCAATCAGGACATGAGCGGCACTGCAGGAGAAGACAATGGGATTACCCATGCATGGCTCAGCTCGTCACTCGCAGTCTCGCCGCGGGAGCAGATCGCATTTCTCAGCAAACTCATGATGCGCTCTCTTCCGGTCAAGGTCTCATCCCAGCAACTGGCTATCGAAACCACAGCGTCTTATGAGTTCGGCGACAATCAGCTCGCCAAAGGAAAGACTGGAAATGGCTTTGCCCGCGGCACGGATGGGACACTCATGCGCGACCGACAGGTAGGCTGGTTCATTGGCTGGACCAATGACTGGCCAAAGGGCGAAAACGTACCTGAAGACACTCCTCTGGTCTTCGCCAGGCTCATCCTTGATGAGGGCCCGACTGAGGGCTACGCCAGTTTCCGTGCACGCGACAGCCTGCTCGCAGATCTGCCGCGCTATCTGGGCATACCTGACTAGGCGTTGTCTGAGAGCCACTCCTCAAGAAGCACCAATCGGTCATTGCCAAACCACAGATGGCCTTCGCACACGAATGTCGGTGCACCGAACACGCCTGCAGCAATGCCGCTTTCAATGTTGCTTGCGTGCAGCGCTTCAGTTTGCGGCGACGTGAGGGCCTCTGAATAGGCTCCAGCGTCCAGCCCCACCGCAACAGCTATCTCAACAAGCTCCATATCGGTCAGTGATCGACGCTCGCTCTGGAACATCGCCGCAAAAATCGCCTTCGACATGGCTTCGGCATTGCCAAGCGTAGCTGCGGCGACGGCTGCCAGGGAGAACTGGCGGCGATCTCCCTCCAGACGACCATCAATCTCGACGTACGGAATGCCATAGTGCCGCGCCCACCGCGCAACATCGCGCAAACGATATTCGACATCATAGGCACCTGACGGCGGTGCAGACGCGAAAGGATTCTGCCCCTGCTTGTTCATCAGGTCGGGCGTAAAGAGCGGTTTCCACACGAATGT
>JBCBUN010000317.1:0-3120 GCA_039818145.1 Pseudomonadota bacterium | reverse complement strand
CGGTGACGATCATGCCGTCTTCAAGTTCTTCCACCTGCGCGCCGCACGCTTCAAGCATGGCAACGGTCGCTGAAATGCGGTCGCTTTCCTTGACCCGCAGTTCTTCAAGTCCGCGCATCACGGTTTTGCCCGTGGCAAAGGCTGCTGCCACCGCCAGCACCGGATACTCGTCAATCATCGATGCAGCGCGTTCCGGCGGCACTTCAACGCCCTCAAGCGCGCTGAAACGAGCCCGAATGTCAGCTATGGGTTCGCCGCCGCTTTCGCGCTCGTTTTCAAAGGTGATGTCGGCGCCCATTTCCTTGAGCGTCGTAAACAGCCCTGCGCGCAGCGGGTTGACCATCACATCGCGGGCGACCACGTCAGACCCTTCAATCAGCAGAGCCGCCACCAGCGGGAACGCGGCCGAGGATGGATCCGCAGGCACGTCCACATGGGTGGGTGTCAGTTCGCACTCACCGGTAACCCGCACCGCATGAATGCCGTGCGGCCCCTCTTCCACTGCCACGTCGCACCCAAAGGCGCGCAGCATGTTCTCGGTGTGGTCGCGGGTGCGAACGGGTTCCAGCACCGTCGTTTGTCCGGGTGCGGACAATCCGGCCAGGAGCACAGCCGATTTCACCTGTGCGGATGCCACCGGCAATGTGTAGGTGATGGGCAGGGGTGGTTGGGCGCCGGTCACCGTGATGGGTAGCGTGCCGCCTTCAGGCCCTGAAAAGGTCGCGCCCATGAGACTGAGCGGCCCGGTAATGCGGCGCATGGGACGACGCGACAGGCTGGCGTCGCCGATAAAAGTCGCGGTGATCGGATGACCGGCCACGACGCCCATCATCAGCCGGCTGCCGGTACCCGCATTGCCAAAGTCGAGCGCCTGTTGCGGCTCTGCCAGACCTCCAATGCCGACCCCGTCGATCTCCCAGTTGCCGTCGCCCTTGTCCACTGCCTGGGCGCCCATGGCATTTACGGCGCCTGCGGTTGCCAGCACGTCGTCGCTTTCCAGCAAGCCGCTTACGGTAGTGCGGCCAACGGTCAGCGCTCCTAGCAACAAGGAGCGGTGTGACATGGATTTGTCACCCGGCACGCGCACATCGCCCTTGAGAGCGCCGGCGGGAGCGGCGCGCCAGGGCATGGCTTGAGTAGAAGAATGGCCATGCGAAGAAGAAGCGGTCATATGGTCGCCGGTGCGTCAAAAATGCCTACAGGAACGCGCGTTTGGGCTTAATCGTGCAAGATTTTGCCGCCTCACGCATTTCTCTTTTGACAGTCCGGAATGATCGTGGCAATGGGAAAACCTACATGCAGCCTAACAAGCTGCTACGCAACGAATATACGCTGAAAGAGGCTTGCCCGTGCCAAAGCCCGAATGGGGAACGAAGCAGATTTGCCCGGAATGCGGGGCAAAGTTCTACGACTTCAAGAAAGATCCCATCCATTGTCCAAAGTGTGACCACGAATGGCCGCAGGCAGCGCCGCCCAAGCCGCGTCGCGGCGCAAAGGCGAAGGCCCAGGCTGCCGAAGCTGAGCAGGCTGAGGAAGAAGAAGCCGAGGTCGAAGACGACGAGGACGAAATCGAGGACGACGGCACGGAAAGCCTCGATGAAGTGGCATCCGGCGAAAAAGCCTCAACGCGCAAGCGCAAGCCGGGCCTCGATGAAGATGATGACGACGATGACGATGACGACGACGATCTGCCTGATCTCGGCGACGACGACATCGACGCTGACCTGGAAGAAGATGACGACGACGACACCTTCCTCTCCGATGATGAAGACGATGAGGATGATGATCTGTCCGACGTCATCCGCCCCGGCAAGGGCGACGACGACTAGGGTCGCCCTTCCTCAAGGTATCCGGTGATGGGTCTTTGGGGCTGTTGCCAATCTGCGCTTGATATGGGGCGGGACGCCGAGTAATGTCCCGCCTCTTTCACAAGCCCGATCGGGCCTGCTGAAAAAAAGGCCGCACCCCCACGTGCGGCCCTCAGATGCCGCAAAGCGGCACGCGCCGGAAAACGGCGCCCATAAATGGTTTTCGGGGCCATAGCTCAGTTGGGAGAGCGCTTGCATGGCATGCAAGAGGTCGGCGGTTCGATTCCGCCTGGCTCCACCATACACCAGCTAACCTGTTGAAACGGCTGGGCTTTCAATCAAATCAATGACTTAGACTTCGCGTGCGGTACATGTAAATGGTACATGTGGAGCATGTCACCCGTGTCGAAAACATACCGGCTGGACCGCCGAAACGGACACTACCGTTACCGTCGTATCGTTCCCGAACGCTACCGCTTGCTGCTCGGGAAAAAGACCATCATCGACAGTCTCAGCACCACGAAACTCACGACTGCGATCAAGCGGCGGGCGCTGAAGGACGTGGAGTACGACACCCTCTTCCAGCAGTTCGATCACCAGCTCGAAAAACAGGCCGAACCACCAACAATCACACAGGCCATTGCCACCGACTTGGTCCGCGCTTTTGTTGCTCGGCTAGACGAAAAGTCCGCGAAGGAACTTGCCGAGCACCCACCCACATCTTCTTCAGAGCGCATCGAGCGTTTGTCCGATGCCGAGGAAGAGTGGGCATCGCTCGCGGACCCCGAGTTCCTGACGACACACGGCCTGCCTCGCTCAACATTCGATGATGTTACCGGTGGGATCGCCTACAAATTTGACGGCGATGTTTTCAGCTACAGCCAGTTTTATGACTTGGTTGTCCGCGCCCTTCGTGAGCTGCGCCGCCGTGACATAAGCCGACTGAAGTCGGACCATGAGCAAGCATCTCACGATGCGATGTTCAATCACACAGCAGGCCAACCTGCAGTCACAACAACACCGACCCCGGGTTGGGCCAACCAGCGATCATTTGGCGACCTATGCGCTGATTACTCCACTGCATATTCAGAGGAAGCCGCGCTCAAAGGTGTGCATAAGAAGCGCATCGATAAAGTCAGCAGTGCACTTCGATACATTGAGGCCGCCATTGGGAGTGAGCTCTCTCTGGAGGCAATGGACTATCAGGCCTGCCAATCGTTTCGAAAGCTGTTGGCAAGAACACCTTCCAATAGCTCAAAACTCTATCCTGATCTCAGCCCGCAAGAAGCAGCGGCGTCAGCTGCTTCTTGCG
>JBCBUN010000316.1:0-3125 GCA_039818145.1 Pseudomonadota bacterium | reverse complement strand
TGGTCGTCGATTTTGTCGAGCATCCCCAACTCATCAAGGGCCGAGACGATCTGCTTTCGGACGTCAAATCGGTCCTTGCCATGATAGGCGGTGACAGCGTCATGGGCCTGCGGCGCGCCTTCGAGGAAGGCCTCATTGCTATCGAGCAAAAGCTTCCCGCGGGTATCAAGGATGTTGATCATGCGCAGGTCGTTGCGGCGGCCGACCTCAAAGTCGTTGAAGTCGTGTGCAGGCGTAATCTTCACAGCGCCTGAGCCCTGTGTCGGGTCGGCGTGTTCGTCCGCAACGATGGGGATGCGGCGACCGGTAATCGGCAACACCACATGGGCGCCGATCAGATGCTTGTAGCGTTCATCATCCGCATTCACGGCAACGCCGGTGTCACCCAGCATGGTTTCCGGGCGCGTTGTGGCGACCACAATGTAGTCGCGCGTTTCGTGAGCGGTCGGGTTGCCGTCCTCGTCATGCTCCGTTGGAAACTCATAGGTCTTTCCGTCGGCAAGCGGATAACGGAAATGCCACAGATGTCCGTTGACGTCGGTCGGTACCACTTCAAGGTCAGAGATCGCGGTCTCCAGCGTCGGGTCCCAGTTCACAAGGCGCTTGTCCTTGTAGATCAGGCCCTCCTTGTAAAGCTGGACAAACACCTTGAGGACGGCCTTCGACATGCCGTCATCCATGGTGAAACGCTCACGCGACCAGTCGCAGGAAGCACCAAGGCGGCGCAGCTGATTGGTGATCGTGCTGCCGCTCTCAGCTTTCCATTCCCAGACGCGTTCAATAAAGGCGTCTCGGCCCATTTCACGACGCGATGCATTGTTGCCTTGCTCCGCCAACTGACGTTCCACGACCGCCTGGGTGGCGATGCCTGCATGGTCCGTCCCCGGCTGCCACAGCACGTCCTTGCCACGCATGCGTTCAAAGCGGATCAGGATGTCCTGCAACGTATTGTTGAGGGCATGGCCCATATGCAGGGAGCCCGTCACATTGGGTGGGGGAATGACGATTGAGTATGGGGTGGCACCCGCTGCAACGCGCTCGGGGTCTCCGCCCTTGAAGGCACCGGTTTCTTCCCACTCGGCGTAGATACGTGGCTCAGCCGTCTGAGGCTGGAAGGACTTCTCAAGCATTGTGTGTCTGGACCTTGCCCATGCCTGCTGCAGGAGGCCTGCTATCAGGGGGGCGAATAAACAAAAAAGCCGGTTCCGCTGCGAATGCCTGATTTGGCATCACAAGGGAACCGGCTGGTTTTAACGCAAAGAGCCTCAATGACAACAAGAGGCTCGAAAACTACGTGATTACCGCCGGCGACGGCGGCCCACGCGCTCAACTTCTTCAGCCACGGCTGCTTCCACGATGGCTGGCAGATTGTCATCCAACCAGGCCTTCATCATGGGCCGCAGAAGGTCCTGAACCAGGCCTTCCAAGGTGCCGGACTCGCCCTCGCCCGAAATACGCATGTCATCGGACAGGCGGTCAAATGCGGCCGATGCGGCAGCTGTTGCCTCTTCTGACATCAAGGATGTGGGTTCTGGCGTCGGCGCAGTATTCGCAACCGGTATTGGTGCCGCCACGGGGGCCGGGGCCGGCTCAGGCTCGGGTTCTGGGTCCGGCGTACGGTCAATCGCCATGAGATCGCTGTCTTCGCCCGTATCGAACGGGTCATCGACGACTGGTTCCGGGGCGGGTTCCGGCTCGGGCTCTGGCTCAGGTTCCGGTGCCGCAGCAATTTCCGGCTCAGGCTCAGGTTCTGGCTCCGGCTCTGGATCGGGTTCAGCTTCGGCAATGTCCGTCAGTTCAAGGACATCGTCTTCGTCGTCAGCACCATCATCGGCGACCATCAGGTCTTCAATGGGAGTCGCTTCTTCCTCGGCTGGGTCAGGTTCGCCGGCCGCTTCGACAGCTTCAGATGCGTCAGCCTCAGAAGCTGCTGCGCCTTCCGCACCTTCTTCCTCGCCGTCTTCGGAAATAATCCGACGGATCGAGGCGAGAATTTCTTCCATGGAAGGTTCGGCCTGGGTGCCTTGTTCGCTCATCGTATCACTCACCGCATGCTGCGCGCTAAATGGGTTCTGCGCGCTAAATCTGTTCTGGCCTGCTCCGGACAAGGAACCGACTCGAGGAAAAACCTCTGTAACCAATTGAGTTAAGCCTAGCCCAGCCACAAGGCCAATTAAAGGCAGGCAAACCCTAAAGGGAGATAGTTATCGGAGCAGTTTCAGCCAGAAACAGTTAACTCCAGCCTATTGTGGCGAAGAAAACAGCACTTGCGGCAATGAGCACCCGTAATGGAGGCATTCAGGCCCTGTGCGATCAGAGCTGAGACGCTGCGTCAGTGCCTGATTCGGGAGCCACATCATCTGGCTCGTCATCAATGCCCCAGCCGATCCACTGCCCGCTCACATCATCGTAGTTTTCGCTGGGATCGTACCGGTCAACCGGAAGGCCCAGATCGCCGGCATTCAGCCGACCGATGGCAGACAGCAATTGGTACGCAGCCACATAGGCGTTGCGTTCGGATGTCACGAGGGCAACGCGTGAGTCCAGCAGTTCCTGCTCCGCATCCAGAACGTCAAGCGTGGTGCGCGAACCCACCTGAGCTTCCTGCTGCACGCCATCCAGAGCAATCTCGTTGGCACGCACCTGCTCGCGATCCGACACGATACGGGCATTGGCAGCCCGGTAGTTTTCCCAGGCACTTGCAACGCCTTCTTCAACCGAACGAGTCGCTTCGCGGATCTGCAGGCGTGACTGGCTGTTGAGCTGTTTCGCCTGACGGATCTGGCTGTACTCAGCGCCCGACTGATAAAGCGGGATCGTCAGCCGCCCGGTAACAGATGCGGTTTCAGAGCTCTTCACCGACGTGCTGGGATTGTCCGACTGGCTGTAGTCGCCCTGCACCGTAAGTGTTGGAAGCAAGCTGCCCTGCGCCGTCCGGATGGCGTGGCGCGATGCTTCTTCGGCAAATCGCGCTGCTACCAGGGTCGGATTGTTCACAGTCGCTGTCGCAAGTGCAGCGTCTTCGCTTTCAGGCAGCGGCGGCAGATCTGGCGCTGGCGGGTTTGGCCGCGCCCGCGTTCGCCCGGCCCGTGGTGGTCCTCGCCTTCTGGCCGGCTTTCTGCCCG
>JBCBUN010000315.1:0-3133 GCA_039818145.1 Pseudomonadota bacterium | reverse complement strand
CTCAGCCTGTGCCAGTACCGACTTTGCCTCCAGTGTTTTGAAGCGGGTCATTGCAGTGTGAGCTCTCTGACTGTGTGACACAGGGCGCCGCCATGGCCGACGCCAGATGCCCGTACGCGTGGAACGCCCCGCGGCATCTGCTTTGAGACAGTCTCAAAATTCGCGGATGCTGAAAACTAGCAAGGTTAATAGGGGGGAGTGCCATCCATATATTGGCATCGCAAGTGACATAAAATGTCTGCCGTGGCAAAGTGCGCGGGATTCACCGCCCTGAGGGAGACGTCGCGTGCTTGAGCCTGAAAAGAATCCAAATCCATCAATCATGGTCGATCCGCCTGGCTGGTTCCGGTGGGGCATGCGATGGCAGCTGGACGCCGTCACCAATGTGAAGCGGGTGATGAAACGGCGGGACCAATTCGAAGCCCAGCGCCAGAAATCAGGTTCTCCCCACGTGGTGGAGTATTTTCACCAGCTTGATGATCCGTACTCGCACCTCACAGCACAGGTGCTCGCGCGCTTCGCCGAAAAGTATGACGTCACCGTGGTGCCCCATCTCATCCGTGCCAGCGGTGGCCGCAACCAGCCGGAGTTTGAAAAACTCGCGGTCTGGGCCCGTCGGGATGCGCAGTTGATAGCACCACATCTGGGACTGGATTTTCCGGATAAGGCATCGACCAGACCTGACGCAACTGCGCAACAAAAGGCTGGCGAGATGCTTGCCGGTCTCTCGGCATCGGACTTCATCCAGCACCTCAAGGGAGCAAGTGACGCCCTCTGGCGCAATGATGCTGCCAACCTGAAAGAAGGCAACGCCGGCAACCTCAACAAGGCGCTCGACGACGGGTCAAAACGACTGGCCAAGCTGGGCCACTACTCCGGCGCAATGTTCTACTATGGCGGCGAGTGGTACTGGGGTGTGGACCGCCTCTTCTATTTGGAAGACCGGCTTGCGTCTTTGGGTCTGGCCCGCAATGGCGCCACGCAGCATCTTGTCCCGCGTCCGGCAATTGATGTGTCCGGAGTGGACGCCAGCAAACTGACGCTGGATTTCTACCCCTCTCTCAATTCTCCGTACACGTCCATTATCTATGACCTGACGATTGATCTCAAAAATACCTGCGGCATCCGCTTCAACCACAAGCCGGTATTGCCCATGATCATGCGCGGCGTGCCCGCGACCCGCGCCAAAGGCACATATATCGTTTTCGATACCAAGCGCGAGGCAGACTTCTTGGGCGTCCCCTTTGGTCCCATGGTCACCCCCATCGGCACGCCGACGCGCAGGCTGTATTCACTGCTCCCCTGGGCGATCCAGGAAGGCAAGGATGAAGCCCTGTTAAGTGCCGGCCTCAAACAGGCCTTCTCTGAGGGGATCGGGCTGCACAATGACAAGAAGATGCGTCGGGCGGTCGAGTAGGCCGGGCTTGATTGGGCGCACGCCAAAACAATCATCGGCAATGATGACTGGAAAGCGATGGTCGAGCGTAATCAGGATGAAATGGTGGAAGGTCTTGGCCTGTGGGGTGTGCCCAGCTACCGCCTGTCTGGTCCTGATGGCGAACCGGACGTGGCGGTCTGGGGGCAGGACCGTTTGTGGCTGATCGCTGCTGAAATCAAACGACGAGCCGCTCTCTAAAGAACAGGGCTAGGGCACAAGCCGCCAGTTGATGGTTTCGCCTGCGTGAAACGGCACGATGGCTATCTCGGCATCTTCGATGATGTCCGGCACCGCATGTCCGGTACGTTCCAGCGTGATGGTTTCGTCGTTAAATGGCAGGCCATAGAATCGCGGACCAAACTCGGACGCAAAGGCTTCCAGCTTGTCTAGCGCGCCCTCTTCTTCAAAAGTCTGCGCATAGCTTTCAATGGCAACCGGTGCGCTGAAGATGCCGGCACATCCGCAGTCGCTTTCCTTGTCGTGCTTCTGGTGCGGCGCTGAGTCCGTGCCCAGGAAGAATTTTGAGTTGCCGGAAACCGCCGCCATGCGCAGGGCCTCGCGGTGCTTGCGGCGCTTGGCAACCGGCAGGCAATAGGCGTGCGGACGCATGCCGCCATCAAACATGTCATTGCGATCAATGCGAAGGTGATGAGCCGTAATGGTCGCCGCCACCTTGTCACTCGCAGCGCTCACAAACTCAACGGAGTCTTCGGTTGTAATGTGCTCGAGTACCACTTTTAGATCCGGAAAGTCCTTCACCAGCGGTGCCAGCGTCGTCTCGATGAATACGTGCTCGCGATCGAAGATGTCGATGTCAGGCGACACCACTTCGCCGTGGATCAGCAGGGGCATGCCAATGGCCTGCATGCGCTCGAACACATGGTCGAGCTTGCGGACGTCCGTGACACCGGACGCTGAGTTGGTGGTCGCGTTGGCCGGGTAGAGTTTGCAGGCCGCAAACACGCCTTCTTCAAAGCCCGTCGTAACCTCGTCCGCGTCAATGTCGTCGGTGAGATAGGCCGTCATCAGCGGCGTAAAGCTGTGATGGGCACCCACCGCGCCGCGAATGCGATCACGGTAATGTCGTGCGGCATCCACCGTCGTGACCGGCGGCACGAGGTTGGGCATCACAATGGCGCGTGCGAACTGCTGCGCTGTATAGCGGGCAGCAAACTCAAGCATTGCGCCGTCGCGCAGATGCACATGCCAGTCGTCGGGGCGTCGGATGGTAAGCGTTTCCATAGGCCCACGGGTATCAGGCGTCATTGTCCCGTTCAAGCCGTCAAAACGCGGCAAAATAACTGATGCCGCTCTTGACCTGCGTCAATTGACAGAATGTCAATATGGGCCAGACTGCGTACCAGACAAGAAACTCAACACAAGCCGACCAATGGCTGATCAGAGGGACGAAACACATGTCGGACACAGCAACACTCAATAAACCGGCAGCCAAATCAGGTGCCAAAGCCCAACACTTTGATGTGCTGGTGGTTGGTGCTGGCATTTCGGGCGTCGGCGCGGCCTATCACCTGCAGGACCAGTGCCCGGGCATGAGCTATGTGGTGCTCGAAGCGCTTGAGGACTTCGGTGGCACTTGGCTGATGCACAAATATCCCGGCATCCGCTCGGACAGCGACCTTTATACCTTCGGCTACCGCTTCAAACCGTGGACGGGCAATCCCATCGCCACGGCGG
>JBCBUN010000314.1:0-3137 GCA_039818145.1 Pseudomonadota bacterium | reverse complement strand
GCCGTCAACTCTTCAGCAGGCACCGACTTGAGAACCAGTCCGATCTGCGCTGCATCCTTTCCAGTGATGCTGTCGCCGGTCAGCAGCAACCGCTTCGCCCATTGCGGGCCGCAGTGATAGAGCCACATCTGGTTTGGCAGCGACCCAAGGTCACGCGCAGGGGGGAATGCGATGGTTGCGTCATCAGCAGCAATCACCATGTCCGCCAGAAAGGCCAGGTCGGTTCCACCGGCCAGACACCGTCCATGAATGGCGGCGATCACTGGTTTGTGCATGTCAAAGATCGTCATGCGCAGGCGCTGCTGGCGTTCAAGCTGCCAGATGTCATCATCGATTGTCTTCGCGCCACGCTTTGTCTCGTCGCGAGGGGGACGCTCCGCAAGGTCATATCCTGCACAGAAGTCGCTTCCCTGCCCGCTTATGACCGCGCAGTGAATGTCCACGCGTTCGTCTGCATCCCACAGCGCGTCCGACAGTTCCTGCTGCAGAGCCAGCGAAAGGGCGTTACGCTTTTCAGGGCGCGCGAGCGTCAGATATGCAACGCCTTCGCGGTGCTCGACATCCAGCGCACTCATTCTGCAGCAGACTTCCCGCGAAGCGCTGCGGCTTTGAAATCCGGGTCACGCTTGTTGAGGAAGGCATCCACGGCCTCATGGTGCTCCTGGGTGGTCCAGCACTCTTTAAGGGCGTCTGTTTCACGACGCTGCACCAGGGCCATGTCATGCTCAGCCATGTTCTGAGACAAAAGCTCCTTGGTCATCCGCATCATCGGCTGTGGATTTGCGTCAAACATGGCAGCGACTTCGCGCACCTTGTCCCATAGCTGCTCGGCGGGGACGGCATAATTGGCGAGGCCGAACTCAGCCACTTCGGCGCCGGTATAGAGCTTGCCGGACAGCATCATTTCACTGGTCTTGCCGAATCCCATGCGCGCGGTGGCGAAATGGGAAGAGGCAAGCTCAGGCACGATACCGACTTTTACAAACACCAGGCCGAACTTTGCATGGTCCGCAGCAATGATGACGTCAAACGGCAATATCTGCGTCACGCCGATACCAACAGCCGGTCCATTGACTGCGGCAATCATCGGCTTCGATGACCGCACAAGACCGATCCAGTCCAAGCCTGCAGGCAGGCCGCCCGAGCCGCCCGCCGTATCCTTGCCGGGGTCCACGCCATCAAGCCGTGACTTGAAGGTCTCGTCCATATCCGCGCCGGCACAAAAGCCGCGCCCTTCGCCCGTCAGGACGATGCAGGACACATCTGCATCGGCGTTGGCCACCTCAAACGCATGGGCCATTTCTTCAGCCATACGCGGCGTCCAGGCGTTGAGTTTGTCCGGCCGGTTCATGGTGACAACGCCAAGCGCGCCGTCACGGTGATACGTGATCTGCGTGTAGTCCATCTGTGCCTCCCATGATGCCCTTAGGGGCAGCCCGGCTTGTGCCGGGTCACTTGTTAGACCCAAGTCTAGCAAGTGGACGGGTGGCGGCAAGTCTTCTTGTTTGAGGCGCTAGTGCGCGTCCGGATGGCTGTGCGGCTGCACGATGGGATCGTCCGTGAACAGACGTTCTTTCATTTCACGCGCAAATACTTCGTCATTGCGACGCAACCATTCCATCACCATGACCGCGTGCTCAATCTCTTCATTCATATTGTGGATGAGGATTTTCTTGAGCGCTTCATCGGAGCAGCCATCGGCACGCTGGCGATACCAGTCAGCGGCTTCCAGCTCTTCCATCAAGGACACAATGGCGCGGTGCATGTTGAGCGTCTTCTCGCTCAGCTTTTCAATGGGTTCGTGCAGACCTTCGCTCGACATGGGCATACTCCGTCTTTCGAAATGCAAGCTGGAAATGACAGCGGCTCACTAGCCCTTAGGCGAGCGCGGTTTTGAAGTTTGGCCGGGCAATGCGTGGATAGGCGGGCATCTGCGTGATGCCGGAGAGTCCCGCTTTGGAAAGCATCGCGTCCACCGCTTCCTTGTCCGCGCCTTTGAGGCCTGTATAGAAGTCGAGGGGACGCTGGAGCATCCACAGGTCGAACGTGAAGATCGCACGTTCCGCGGTCACGCCTCCCAGAGTAAACTCATGCATGCCCAGGGCACGCGGCACTTCCGTACCTGATGCATTGTCTGCGGCCCAGGCGTTGAAAGCTGCCACGGTCTTTTCAAGCACCGGCAGATACTCGACCGCAAAGCGGTTGAGCAACGGAATGACCGTGTCGGGCACTTCGTCGTTGGCCTGAAACTCACCGCCACGTGGTGTCGGTGACTTCACCATGCGTTCGACCCAGCGTGCAACCCTTGGTGCTGTCGCCTTCATCATCTCACCGGATTTGGGGTCACGGTAGTTATGCGCATAGAGCGGGCCGATGAGACCGTAGTCGCCGATGGACGGCCGCGAGCCGAACAGATAGTCGTGCGTCTCGAAATGAGCACTCAAGTCAGCGAGCAGGGCTTCGTAGCTCTCCTCAATGGCGCCGCGGGTTTCCGGCAGTACACCTAGAAACGGCAACGAGCCCCTGAAAGGCCCGGCGCGTTTCTCACCGATCTCGCGCTGTTCTTCCGGCGACGCATCAGGGGCTGACAGCGCCCCGAACTGGGTGAGGATCCAGTCCTCGTTGTAGTTCCAGCGATAATGCATCGCAGGCAACTTCATCCATTCGTCGCCGAAGACTTCAATCAACAGCGCCGCCATCTTCTGGGCCGGGCCTTCAGGATAGACGGAAGGCTCGGGGTCCAGGGCCTCGAAGTGATCAATGATCTCGGTCGTGTCCTGGACCGTCTCGTCCTTGTCGGTCACAAGAACCGGGATTACAGGCCAGCCAACGCGGGGCAGGATGATGCCCTTATAGACGTCCACATTGGCCTGTTCTTCCGTATACGGAACCTGTTTCCAGTCCATATAGGCGCGTGCCTTTCCCGTGTAGAGGGAAATGGCGCCGCCATACAGCGTGTTCTGACTCATGTTTACTCAGCCGCATTTGCAGCTGCGACACCCCATTTGGTGCGGAAGAACTCGCCGATGCGACGGTTGGCTTCTGCGGCTTCGGGCATCATGAAATGGAACATGTGGAAGACGTGGATCATCTCGTCCCAGATTTCGAGCTTGGTCTCGACGCCTGCGGCCTTGGCA
>JBCBUN010000313.1:0-3146 GCA_039818145.1 Pseudomonadota bacterium | reverse complement strand
GTGAGGGATGAGCGCTTGAGGTCGATGAATTTTCTTTCATCTGCCAGTAGTTCCGCGCCGGCTTTCAAGGCGGCTTCGTCGGACATGGCAAAGTTGAGATCGTCTTCGCTCTCCCAGCACAGTTCTGCAAACCCATCAAATTTGGGTTCTGCCTCGCGGGAGGCCTGCATGGCGTCGTCGAGCGGTGTTTCCATGCCGTGAGATTGCACATAACGCGCAATTTTGAGCGCCGGTGCACGCTCTTTGACGAGCGGCGCGTGCTTTGTCCACCAGTACTCGCGAAACTCTTCCGCTGAGAGACCGGGAAGCCGGTGGAGGCAGAATATCAATTTGATCATGGTGTTAGCTTCCTTTGTCGGTCGGCGCCGGCGGGCTTCACAGCCGTCCACGACCCCTGGTCACATTTTCCGTGTTTTTTTGATGTCTTTGATTGTAGCCATGGGCTGCCAGCGAGTCCTAAGCTAGTTGGCGTGTGGCCGTATGTCAGGCATGTGCGGGTCTCCACACAGACACAGAAGAGGCGTCCGTCATGCGTGTCGCAGTGGGTGGTTTTCAGCACGAGACCAACACATTTGCCCCTCAAAAGGCGGATTTGGATGCATTCCTGCAGCCCGACGCCTGGCCGGCTCTTCAGGGCGGCCCTGGTCTCCTGGCCACTTTCGCACCCGGTGCCGATGGCGGCAGCGACATGAACATCCCGATTGCCGGATTTCTCGCGGAAGCACCTGCACAGGCCCTGACGCCGGTACCCATGGTGTGGGCCGCCGCCACGCCGTCTGCCCATGTCACGTCAGACGCCTTTGCCCACATTGCCGGCATGATGGTCGAAGAACTCGAGCGTGCCCTGCGTGATGGGCCGCTCGATGCCATCTATCTTGATTTGCATGGCGCCATGGTCACGGAAGACATGGAAGACGGTGAGGGGGATCTGTTGGAGTGGATCCGCGACATTACAAACGGCAATGTTCCCATCGTCGCGTCGCTCGACCTCCATGCCAACGTGACTGCAAAGATGATGCGCAATTCGGACGCGCTGGTGGCGTACCGGACTTATCCGCATGTGGACATGGCAGAGACCGGTGCCCGCGCGGCAAAGCTGGTTGCCAACATCGCGCGCCGGGCAGGACGCCCCGCAAAGGCCTTCCGCAAACTCAATTACCTCATCCCGCTCACGGCGCAATCGACCATGAGTGATCCGGCCGCTTTGATTTACGCAGACGTGACCGCGCTGGAGCGTCTCAAGCTTGATAGCGGTGGCAGTGATGAAGCCGAAATTTTGACAGCCTCCGCAACCATGGGATTTCCGCCTGCCGACATAGCGGAATGCGGGCCCGCAGTCATGGCCTATGCAGACACGCAGGAAGCTGCGGACGAAGCCGTGGACCGGTTGGCAGAAACCTTCATGGAGTTCGAGCGTGGCTTTCGCCAGAAGATATGGACGGCAGAAGAAGCCGTTGCCTATGGCGAAGCGGCAAGTGACCTTGATCGCGGCGATGGACCTTTGATCCTTGCGGACACGCAGGACAATCCCGGTGCCGGTGGCAACGGGGATACGGTGGGTGTTTTACGCTCGCTCATTTCCGGCGCTGAAACGGCACTGTGCGGTGTCCTGTTTGACCCGGCTGCGGCCAGTGCCGCATGGGCTGCGGGCGAGGGCGCCGACGTGCAACTGTCGCTGGGGGCCTGGACCGGTGGCGCCCGAGAGAAACCCATCGAGGGTAAGTTCAAAGTCCTCAAGCTTCACGACGGTGAAATAGACGCACACGGACCATTTTATCGCGGAGCGCATCTGTCGCTTGGCAAGTCAGCCTTGCTGATGATCGAGGATGTGCGCGTGGTTGTTGCAAGTCATAAGGTTCAGACTGCTGACCGCGCCATGTTCACGGCGTTCGGTGTCGAGCCTGCGGCTGAGAACATTGTCGCCGTCAAAAGCTCGGTTCATTTCAGGGCCGACTTCCAGAAGATCGCCCGTGACATTGTGGTGGTAGGAAGCCCCGGCCCCAACCCGGCTGATCATGTGGACCTGCCATATCGGCGGCTACGTAGCGGTGTGAGGCTCATGCCCATGGGTCCGGCGTTTCAGCGGTCACGCAAACCGTTGAAGTAGGCTTCCACGTCTTTTTCCGGCAGCGTCTCGTCAAGCCCGCGCATAAAGCGGGGGCTGTCCTTCTTGAAAATCTGAAAACCGGGCGCCGCGGCACTTGGGTCGTCGAGGGACCCGCCGGAGATATCAATCTCGTCTTTGTTGTCGTTGACGCGGTAGGTCAGTGTTGACCCGCAGGCGCTGCAAAAGCCCCGGCTGGCCCAACGGGATGAGGCAAACTCTGTGACCGTTCCCTGGGTTAGCTTGAAGGATTTTGGATCGATCCCAAGCCAGACAACAAAAGGTGCACCGGAGTGGCGCTGGCAATCCGCGCAGTGACAAATCCCGGCATTGATTTGTGCGGCAGAGATTTCATAACGGACCGCTCCGCAGGAGCAGCCGCCGGTCAGCGGCTGTTTTGGCTGACTAGTCAAAATCCAGCTCCGCCCAAACAGGCACGTGGTCTGACGGCTTTTCCCAGTCACGCACATACTTGTCGATGTCACAGGACACCAGCCGGTCAGCTGCGTGGGCACTCAGCATCAAATGGTCGATGCGGATGCCATTGTCCTTTTGCCAGGCCCCCGCCTGATAGTCCCAAAAGGAGTACCGATGCGGTGTGGTGTGACATGAGCGGAAGGCGTCCGTCAGACCCAGATTTGCGATGGAGCGAAATGCCTTGAGCGTGTCCGGCCGGAACAGCGCATCATCTGCCCAGGCCGCTGGATCATGCACATCGTCCGGCGTTGGAATGACGTTGTAGTCACCGGTCAGAGCCAACGGTTCCTCATGGGCCAACAGCGTTTCGGCATGGGCCCGCAACTTGTCCATCCAGTCCAGCTTGTAGTCATATTTTGGGCCGGGTGCCGGGTTGCCATTGGGCAGATAGATTGAGGCAATACGCAGCATCTGGTCGCCTGCCGGAACCAGACCTTCGAGATACCGGGCCTGTTCATCGTCTTCCATGCCAGGCAGGCCACGGGTCACGTCTTCAAGCGGCGATTTCGAGAGAATGGCGACGCCGTTATAGGTCTTCTGTCCATGCGTCTCGACGTTGTAGCCG
>JBCBUN010000312.1:0-3168 GCA_039818145.1 Pseudomonadota bacterium | reverse complement strand
GACGGATGCGGCAGAGCTGATGGGAACCTACTCCAGTGCTTTCATGGGCCGGCTTTTCCGCAGCGCAGGTCACCCAGTCTTCGTGGCCGACAAGGTGGGTCCCTTTGTCGATACTTTCGGCATCACCGAGCGACCCGACTGGACCCTGACCTCGATGGTGCGCTACCGCTCCCGCCGCGACCTCGCAGACGTTGCGACCTATGAAGGGTTCCCCGGCGCGCATCTGTTCAAGACCGCCGCCATTGAGAACACATTCAACTTTCCAACCCACACCCGAATACAGCTCTTTTTCAGCCCCGGATTGCTGCTGCCCTTACTTGTGTTCTTCGCAGCGTCACTGACCCATCTCATCGTGGTGCTGCGGAGGCAAAGGTCCTAGATCTGCGGCAGCATGAAAAGCGGATCATCCGCTTCCACCTTGGCAATAAGGCCCTGAACATCCGGCAGGTCGATCCGTCCATATCCAAGCTCGACCATCCCGTCGCGCTCAAGACGCTTGAGCGCCTTGCCCGTGGCAACGCGGGATACGCCCAACGTCACCGCAAGATCCTCCTGGCGGCATTCCACCGTATCCGCCCGCGCCTTGGAATCGACAGATGTCAGCAGCAACTGCGCGATCCTGATGGGCAGTGTCAGGCGGCGCTGGGCATCCAGGAATTCCAGAAGCTCGTGATTGCGTAGCAGCGCAATGGTCAGCAGGGCATGGGCGAAGGCTGGTTCCTCGTCCATCAACCGCCTGGCGAGCGACCCTTTGATAAAGGTGATCGTCGTCTCCCCCTGCGACCACAATGTGTGCGTATGTGGCAGGCCGGCCATGACGGTGAACTCGCCAAATGTCTCCCCGGGCCGTAGCAGCGCGGACACCAGAAACGAGCCGTCCAGCCCCGCATTGCCGGCCACAATCTGCCCGTCGGTCAGAACAGAAATCCCCTCCCGGTCATCGCCACGCTGCTGAATGATCTGGCCATCCTTGAAGCTGCGCGACGTCCCGGTGGCAAGCACGCGCTCCAGAACCGGCTGTGGCAGCAAGTCATAGAGCGTTCTGGTCTTGGCCCGCAGCACCCGCATCGTGGCCTCCCGAAAATCGCAATCAAATGTAACTTGTTAGCATTCTAGCCCCTCTGACCCCGCTAGTGTCAAAAGACGGCAACCACAAAAACAAGCCACAAAACAAGCGATGAGGGACGACAATGATCAAGGTCTGGGGCATTTCAGTTTCCTACTACACCGGCAAACTCGAGGCATATCTTCGCTACAAGGGCGTCCCCTATGTCATGGACAACCCGTTTGCCCATCAGGACTACATCAAGAAGAACGCTGGTGCGGTGCAGGTCCCGATCATCGAGCGTGAGGACGGCACCTTTCTGTCTGACAGCACGCCCACCATCCAGCACATGGAACAAGAGTTCCTGGAGCGTGGCGAGACAAGCCGCACAGTCTTTCCAACCGATCCGGTGGTGCGGTTCATCGCGTTACTGATTGAGGACTATGCCGACGAATGGCTCTGGCGCTCCGCCATGAGTTATCGCTGGAGCAATGAGAACGATCGTGAGCTGCTGACCAGCATCCTTGCAGACGAAGTAGCCGGTCACCTCAAGGCCCCGCGCTTCGTGCGCCGCCGCATGGTGAAACGGCGCCAGCTCGCGCGCTACGTCAAAGGCGACGGCGTCACCGAAACAACAAGGGCACATGTGGACGAAACATTCCTCAATGCCATGCGCGTCATGCTGACCATGCTGGCAAACCGGCCCTACCTGCTGGGCGACACGCCGTCCATTGCTGACTTCGGCCTGATGGGACCCATGCTCCGGCACTACAGCCAGGACCCCACGCCTGCAGCCATCATGCGCAATGAGTGGCCTGCCATCACCGAGTGGGTGGCCCGGGTGTGGAATGCTGGCGCAACCGCCGGTGACACATCCATGCTTGATACGGTGCCCGATGATGCGGCCCCGATGCTGAAGGAGATCGCAGAGACCCATCTGGTTCAGCACCGCGAAAATGCCCGCGCCCTCTCAGCCGGGCAAAGCCGTTTTGAAATGACCGTGCAGGGGTGTCACTACAAGGATCTGCCCGTCACCCAATACAGGGTCTACTGCCTGGAGCGCCTGCGCGAGGAATTTGACGATCTGAGCGACGAGCACAAAGCCAAGGTCAAGGCACTACTGCCTTATGACGGCTGCGATCTGCTTTGGGATCACACCGTCGAAGCAAAGTCCGGTCACGACGTGGACCGCAAGGCGCCCTTCGCCCATGGCATCAACATCGTTTAGGGCATAGAACATTGGTGGCAGGCGATGCACTTGGCATTGCTTGCCACCCCCATGACCGCCCGCCACTATGTGTGCGACCCATCACAAATATGGAGCGCGCCCATGACCGCGCCGATCACGCTTTATACGGGCCCCACACCCAACGGCCGCAAGATCTCCATTGCGCTGGAGGAAATGGGGCTGCCCTATACCCTTGAGTATGTGGATATCCTCGAGGGCGACCAGCACACCCCGGCATTCCGCGCGCTCAACCCCAACAACAAGTTTCCGGTGATCATTGATCCGCAAGGGCCGGACGGCGAAGAACTGGTGTTGTGGGAGTCCGGCGCCATCCTCTGGTACCTCGCAGAGAAAACCGGCCAATTCCTGCCTGCGCCCGGTAAGGACCGGCACCTTGCGCATCAGTGGCTGATGTTCCAGATGGCCAGCGTCGGCCCGATGTTCGGCCAGTTCGCGCACTTCTTTTTCTACGCCAAGGAGAAACACCCCTATTCCATCGAGCGCTACCAGTCAGAGATGCGCCGCCTCCTGGACGTGATGGAGGAACACCTTTCCACATCCACCTGGTTTGCCGGCGACGACTACACCATCGCCGACATGGCGGTATTGCCCTGGGTCGAGGGTACGGTCGATGTACCGGGCATCGAGAATGTGGACAGCCTGCGCGCCTGGGTGCATCGCATGAAGGACCGCCCTGCCGTCATCAAAGGGCTGGATGTCGCCCGTGAAAAAGTCCGCAAGGAAACCGTTGAAGGCGGGATGACAGACTTCAACGACACCCACCGCTCACAGTTGTTTGGTGAGGCGCAATACGCCCGACAGAAATAATCCGCCTCCGGATATTTCAAAAGAGATGTCAGGCAGGATTAATGGCTCCACTCAGCATGCCCTGAGC
>JBCBUN010000311.1:0-3197 GCA_039818145.1 Pseudomonadota bacterium | reverse complement strand
AATACAAGACAGTGCCGCGAGGATATCCGGCCGTGAAAGAAGCTGGCGGCATTCAGGCAGACCTGATCCGCCATTCAGGCTTTCACATGGGCACGCAAGAGCCGCATCCAGAAAAGCTGTTTACGCCGGAGGTCGTTGACTTCGTGTGTGGTCGATTGGAGACCCTGAAGCCTGTGGCTCAGTGGCTGTCCAAAACCATTGGATCAGCACACTGAGCAATAGGTCATTGGTTATGGCGCGACATTCGACATGATGATGGAGCCGGAGGCCGCGAACATGCCGCCGACACCGTGACACATGGAGATTTCCGCGCCCTCGACCTGTGCGGGCGCTATGCCCCGCATCTGCCGCACACTCTCCTGCAGGGCGTACATCCCGTACATGCCTGAATGCATGTAGGAGAGACCACCACCATTGGTATTAAGGGGGAGTTTGGCGCCTATTCGGGTGTTGCCTTCCTCTATGAAGGCCCCAGCCTCCCCGCGATCGCAGAACCCAAGGTCCTCAAGGCCGTACAACGGCAGATGCGCGAATGCGTCATAGATCATCAGATGGTCAATGTCGCTGTGGCTCACGCCTGCTGACTCCATAGCAGCGGGACCTGCCACGCGGAAAGCGCGCGACGTGGTGAAGTCCTCCATCTGACTGACCATGGGGGTTTCGGTGCTTTCACCGGTGCCAAGGATGTAGACCGGTTTGTTGGGGAAATCCTTGGCGCGGTCGGCGGACGTTATGATCAACGCGCCGCCACCATCGGTCACGAGGCAACACATGAGAAGCCGGAAAGGCCATGCAATCATGCGGGAGTTGAGAACATCATCGACGCTGATCGGGTCCTTCATGTAGGCGCGCGGGTTCTTTGCAGCCCATTCGCGTTGGACGACGGCAACGGAAGCGAGCTGTTCCATGGTGGTGCCGGTGTCCTGCAGATATCTAAGAACCGGGATCGTGAACATGGAAGGCGGCCCCATCACCCCATAGGGCACTTCAAACTGGCCATTGAGACTGGTGGGCCCGCGACCGCCGCCACGATTGACGCCGACGCGGCTCTTGCCGCTTTCACCATGGGTGACGAGTACCGTTGTGCACAACCCTGCTTCGATGGCGGCCATGGCGTGGCGCACGTGCAGCATGAAGGAACAGCCACCGACGGATGTGCCGTCCACCCAGGTGGGCGTGATCCCCAGATAGTAGGCGAGCGTACCGGGGTTCTCGCCGGCGGTGGCAACGCCATCAATGTCGGAGATTTTCAAGCCAGCATCGTCAAGGGCGTTGAGAGCCGCGTCTGCGTGCAGCATGAGCTCTGACAGATGTGGGATCTTGCCAAGGTCGGTCGTCTCAGCAGCGCCGACGATGGCTGTTGTTTTCTGTCCCATGTTTACGCTCCTGCCTGGCTGTCTGCGGGCGTGAACTTGGGAAGGGCGAGGTCGTCAGACTTGTCCTCGAACGTTACCTTGAGGGGCATGTCCAGCTGCAGTGCCTCGGGCGTCTGGGGGCAACCCACAATGTTCGTCATCATGCGCGGGCCTTCGGCGAGTTGAACCACGGCAATGGAATGCGGCTCTTCGCCAAAGTCCGGACGGGGCCGGTGGTTGATCACATAGGAATAGAGCTTGGCGTCGCCGCTTGCGGCGAACACGGCCACATCCCTTGATCCGCATTCAGGGCAGAAGGGCCGCGGCGGGAAGTAAGCGTGGTCGCAGGCGTTGCATCTTTGGAGGCGAAGTTCGCCTTGTTTTGCGCCTTCCCAGAAGTGTGCGGTCTCTGGCGTTGGCTGGGGCAGAAACTGTTTTGGTGCGGGCATACCGGGCCCTCCCTTCCGACTTATCGACAATATTTTGACGGGCGGGAGGATAACGGGCCGGACAACATACTCAACAGAAGGTTAATTTGACGTCCGATCTTAACCATGAGCTGTGCCAAAGTGGGAATTTCACCCTGCATTGCCTATGTTGGTATCTTGACCGGTACCCGCTGAAAGGGTGGACCCATGAAAGCATTTGCATCACTGATCGCGACGGTGGCTTTTGCCGCAGGCGCTTTTGCATCCTCAGCCCAGGCTGGTGATGCCAACCGCAGCTGGCAGATGTCGGGGTCTGACGCGGATGCTTACGTACACGTCGAGCCACAGCCTCCAAGCCTCAATGGTCATATGGCGCTCGGCAGCCTTAGCGGTGGCGTGGGCAATACCTTTGGGAGCTATTGCTGCTCGAGTGGCGGCGGCTTTTTCATCGTGACCGGCAGCACGCGTCGAGGGGATGGCGTGGACGGAGATATTGCGTTCCGGCAAGCGCGTGATGCGGCATTTGGGCGGAGCCTTGGCGGGCCTGCCATTGACCGGTCTTTTCGCTTTCGCGCCAATCGCATCCAGCGGTCGGGCTTCTAGCGCGCTAGTCTTCGTGAAACGTCACGATTTCTGAAACCGGTTCACGCTCTGCAACAAGCGTATTCACAGGTTCGTTCCCGTCCGCATATCCAAGAGACATGCCGCAGACGACATATTCCGTATCGGGAATATCCAGAACGTCCTTCGTAACCGTCCAGAAATTGTTCCAGGCGCCCTGCGCGCATGTATCAAGGCCGCGGGCGCGTGCTGCCAGCATAATGGTTTGAAGCATGATCCCCATATCGACCCAGCTTGAGTATTCAAGGTCCTTGTCGATGGTGAACAGCAACCCAACCGGCGCGTCGAAAAACTCATAGTTCCGTGCCCATTGGCGCCAGTTGGCTTCCTGGTCGCCTTTGGGAATTTCAAGAAGGCCGTACATGGCTTTGCCGAGGGTGCGCATGCGCGTGGTGTAGGGCTCCTTGCGTTTGCTGGCGCGGGGAAACTCGGAATATGAATCCGGAGCGCCGTCCTTGCGATGCTTTTCGCGGTGCTGGAGAACAGCATCTACCAGCTTGTCGCGCGCATCCCCCATAACCACATGAATGTGCCAGGGCTGTACATTGGTGCCGCTTGGCGCGTGGCGCGCGACTTCCAGCAGGTCGTCGATGATGTCCCGCGGAACCGGGTCGGATTTGAAGGCACGTATGGAACGGCGTGTACGGATGGCATCATCTATATGCATGGAAGATTCCGTCATTGGCGGGTAAAGCTTTCGGGCCGCAGTCTTAAGTCAGCACTGGGTTTGTGCAAGGCTTCTTTGTAGGCTTCGTAGGACTGCAACGCTTGGTGCCTGAAAGCAGAGCCCGAG
>JBCBUN010000310.1:0-3197 GCA_039818145.1 Pseudomonadota bacterium | reverse complement strand
TCTGTGGATGTGGCTGCGGGTCCGCGTGCAGCTTGATGACGTTGAGCATGACAAATTCTCGCCCGTCGTCCGCTTCCAGAAACGACCGCAGGTCCCTGAGGGCCGCCGGATCGCCGCCATCGGACTGTGCCTGCATTTGTTCAACATACGCATCGATCTCAGCCGCCGTAAGCGGACCGCGCCAGTTGTGATACCAGGCGGTAAAAGCCAGAGACAACACAAGTGCGGTGCCCCATATCCATGTCCCGGCGCCCGGCTTTTTCATCCTGTTTCCTTTCTGCGTCCCTGTTGCACCCATAAATTGGCATTCATTGTGTCATTTGTCTATGGATAGCCGGAGTGGGGCGGAGGTGGTTCAAGTCGCGGCCTCCTTTGCATTGGATGCTTTCAGTCAGGCGGTCTGACGGGTATGGGTGATGCGCGTCACGCGGGCGTTGGTGCCGGCGGGCGGTTTTTTGCGGAGTTGTAATTGATGTCTCTTGCTGCCCTTGCCCCCTACGCCGAGATCATTGGCGCAATCGCCGCCGTGCTTACCTCGGCGTCTTTTCTGCCGCAGGTCTGGAAGACCGTGAAAACGCGACATGCGGATGATTTTTCGTGGGGATGGCTTGCAGCCTTCGGTGCGGGGGTTGCCCTGTGGGCGGCTTATGGGGTGGTGCTGGAGGCGCCGTCGATCATCATCAACAATATTCTGGTCTGGGTGTGTGTGATGGTCATGGGTTGGGTCAAATTCCGCTCTCACCGCGGGTAACACCGGCTATCCCGGGCAAGTTCAGGGTCATCCCGCCTTGCGTCGGCGGGGTGGCGCAAGTACATGTGGTGTAACCGGAATCAGCAATACGGATACCCAGATGCAGGCCATCGCACTCATCGCGCTTTACATTCTCGACATCGCTTGGTGGTTCGTCATTATCAGCGTGATCCTGAGCTGGCTTATTGCCTTCAACGTGCTCGATACCCGCAACAATTTCGTCTACCAGATCGCCAACATGTTCCATCAACTGACGGAACCGCTGTATCGGCCAATCCGCAACTTCATGCCTGACCTTGGCGGCATTGATCTGTCGCCGCTGATTGTTCTTGTCGGCATTTACGCGCTGCGGGTCATCATCATCACTTACATGCTGTAGCTGCTGGCATGCTGTAGCAGCTGATCTCGTTACACTTCATTTTCAGGACTCCCCGCCCATGCTCGCGACGCTCATTGACGGCAAGACCTATGCCTCCAAGGTGAAGGAGCAGGTCACTGCGGGCGTTGAGACATTCAAGGCTAAAACCGACACGTCGCCGGGCCTTGCGGTGGTGCTCGTTGGCGAGGACCCGGCGAGCAAGGTGTATGTGGCCTCGAAGGCGCGGGTCAGCGGGGAGGTTGGTATCCGGTCAATCGAGCACAAGCTCCCGGAAACCACGTCACAGGATGATCTGTTGCAGCTTGTCCGCTCGCTGAATGCGGACCCCGAAGTGAACGGCATTCTGGTGCAGTTCCCGGTGCCCGATCAGATTTCCCAGCAGGCGGTAATCGACACGATTGACCCGATGAAGGATGTGGACGGGCTGCACCCGCTCAACGCCGGACGCCTGGCCAGCGGTCTGGATGCCATGGTGCCGTGTACGCCCTATGGTGCCTATCTCATGCTCAAGGGTGTGCGGGAGGATCTGTCCGGTTTGAAGGCGCTGGTGATTGGTCGCTCCAATCTTGTGGGCAAGCCGGTGGCGCAACTGCTGCTGCGGGAAAACTGCACTGTCACCATGGCACACTCCCGCACGAAAGATTTGCGGGCAGAGGCACGCGCGGCAGACGTGCTGGTCGCGGCTATCGGCAAGCCTAACTTTGTGCAGGGCGACTGGGTAAAGCCCGGAGCGCTTGTCATTGACGTTGGTATCAACCGCATTCCGGCACCTGAAAAGGGTGAAGGCAAGACGCGGCTGGTGGGTGACGTGGACTTTGCGGCGGCGTCAGACATCGCTGGTGCGATCACGCCGGTGCCGGGCGGTGTCGGTCTCATGACCGTCGCCTGCCTGATGCGCAATACGCTGATTGCAGCGCACCGCCAGGCCGGACTGCCGGACCCGGCGGTCTAGGCCTCAACCACTTTCAAGCAGGGAGACGGGACATGCAGACACGGCAATTGGGCACTCTGTGGCCCGTCAGTGCGCTGACCCTTGGCGGCGGCGGTCTTGGGCAGTTGTGGGGCGAGACAACACGCGACGAAGCCGTTGCTACGGTGCGCGCTGCGGTTGACGCGGGCATCACACTTCTCGATATGGCCCCGTCGTACGGACGCGGAGAAGCAGAAACCGTTGTGGCGGAGGCCTTTGCGGGTCAGTTGCCTGATGGTGTGCGGGTGACGACCAAGTGCCAGCTCGGCACGCCGCCGGCGGACAAAATCGCGTCTGAGCTTGAACGGCGGCTTGTACGCTCGTTGGAGACCATGAAGGTGGAGCAGGCTGATATCTTTGTCCTGCACTCCAATATCTGCCCGGATGATTATGAATATGCGCAACATGCGGAGACGCAGCACAAATGGGCCACGCGGTTTGGGACTTATACAGATCATGTGGTCCCTGCGATGGAGTCCCTTGTCGAGCGTGGACTGATCGGTGCCTGGGGCATAACTGGGGTGGGGCTGCCGCGCACAGTCATGGACGCGCTGCGCCATGACGTGAAGCCTGCTGTTGTTCAAGCGGTAGCCAATCTGATGGATTCGCCCGGTGACATGCGTCAGTACGAAGAGCCGGCCGAACCGCGCAACATCATCCGGACTGCCAGGAACAACGAGGTGGGTGTGCTTGGCATTCGGGCCGTGCAGGCGGGCGCGCTGACGTCAGCCATTGACCGTGCCCTGCCGGACGACCATGAGCAGGTGACAGACTACGCCAAAGCCGAACCGTTTCGCGCCCTGTGCCAGGAAATGGGTGAAGACCCGGCGGTGGTTGCCCACCGATATGCGCTCGGCATGGAAGGTGTGGACAGCGTCATTCTGGGCGTCAAAAACCGCGATGAGCTGAAACAGCTGGTGGACGCAGAAGCGCGCGGGCCATTGGAAGAGGATGTGCGTGACCGCATCGATGCATTGCGGCTCGCATTCCAGAAACCGCGTATTCCGCTTGAAGAGTTTTCGATGGAAGCTCTGGCCGCGATGTCCGGGGATGACGGCAAGGACACGCTGCACTGATGCACTGGGGCCTGTCATATC
>JBCBUN010000309.1:0-3204 GCA_039818145.1 Pseudomonadota bacterium | reverse complement strand
GTTTTTCGATGTTGAAATCATCGCGGCCGATACCAGTGCCCAGCGCCGTAATGAGCGTGCCGATTTCGTTGGACGACAGCATCTTGTCAAAGCGGGCACGTTCCACGTTGAGGATCTTGCCGCGCAGAGGCAGCACGGCCTGATTGGTTCGATCACGGGCCTGCTTGGCAGACCCGCCAGCTGAATCACCCTCCACCAGGAAAAGTTCAGAGACGGCCGGGTCTTTTGACTGGCAGTCCGCCAGCTTGCCGGGCAAGGACGACACATCGAGCGCGCCTTTGCGCCGTGTCAGTTCGCGGGCCTTGCGGGCAGCCTCACGGGCGGCGGCCGCATCGACCACCTTTCCGATGATGCCCTTGGCTTCATTGGGGTGTTCTTCGAACCAGCTATTGAGCTGCTCGTTGACCACGCTTTCCACGATGGGACGAACTTCCGACGACACCAGTTTGTCTTTGGTCTGAGACGAGAATTTGGGGTCCGGAACTTTGACCGACACGATGCAGGTGAGGCCTTCGCGGGCATCATCGCCCGTCAGTGAAACCTTTTCGCGCTTCAACAGGCCGTGGGCATTTGCATAGCCGTTGATGACACGGGTCAATGCGCCGCGGAAGCCCGCGAGGTGCGTGCCGCCATCGCGCTGGGGAATGTTGTTGGTGAAGGTCAGCACATTCTCGTGGAAGGAATCGTTCCACCAAAGAGCTACATCAACAGTGATGTCGTCCTTCTCCGCATGAATGGCGATGGGTGCTTCAAACAGCGTGCCGCGGTTGCGGTCGAGATACCGAACGAACTCCTCGATACCGCCTTCGTAGTAGAGCTCCACGTCATTTGGCTCGACGCCGCGAAGATCAGAGATGGTGATGCGGACACCTGAATTGAGGAAAGCCAGCTCACGCAGACGATGTTCCAGCGTCGGGAAATCAAAGTCCGTCATGGTGAAGGTTTCTGGGGATGGCAGGAACGTAATTTCCGTGCCCGTCCGCTGCTTGCCCTTGCCTTCGTCCTGCGGCGCGTCCCCGGTTACCGCAAGCGGCGCCTGGCTGTCGCCATGCACGAACTGCATTTCATGGGTCTTGCCGTCACGCCAGATTTTGACGTCGAGGCGTACGGACAATGCGTTCACCACGGAAACGCCCACGCCGTGCAGGCCGCCGGAGACCTTGTAGGAGTTCTGGTCGAACTTACCGCCCGCATGCAGCTGGGTCATGATGACTTCAGCGGCCGAGATACCCTCTTCTGAGTGCATCTGTGTCGGGATGCCACGGCCATTGTCACGCACCGTGACAGACCCATCCGCATTGAGCACGATGTTCACCGTGTCGCAATGGCCGGCCAACGCCTCGTCAATGGCGTTGTCCACCACTTCATAAACCATGTGGTGAAGTCCCGAGCCATCATCGGTATCACCGATATACATCCCCGGGCGTTTGCGCACGGCATCAAGGCCCTTCAAGACCTTGATGGAATCCGCGCCGTAGTCGTCCGGGTCAACGCCTTCTGGCGTGTTGCTCTGATCACTCATGGTTTTTCTTTCGTTCTTCCGTAAACGGAGGAATTTGTTGTTAGCCGAGTTCGCTGATGTTCGAGATGATGCGGGACACAACGCCATATTCTTTGGCTTCTTCCGCGCTCATCCAGTAGTCACGATGTGTGTCCTTGACGATCTGCTCGTAGCTCTGACCTGTTGCCTCAGCAAAGATACGGTTGAGGCGCTCACGCATTTTGATGACTTCCTGCGCCTGAATGTCGATGTCAGATGCAGAGCCGCCGATGCCACCACGTGGTTCGTGCAGCAGGAAGCGGGTGTTGGGCAGGCAGACGCGGTCTTCTTTTTCCGCAGACACATAGATCAATGCACCGGCCGAGGCACACCAGCCGGAGCCGACCATGCGGACCTTCGGCTTAATGAACTTGACCATGTCGTGGATCATGTCGCCGGATTCAACGTGACCGCCGGGGGAAGACACGATCATTGTGATCGGGTCATCGCTTTCCGACGCCATGGCCAGCAAGCGCTCCGTCGTCGTGCGGGCGATGCGGTCATTGATTTCACCCACCACCAGAACCGTGCGCGAGTTGAACAGCGCGTTCTCCATGATCGGGTTGGTAAAGCTCTTGGCAATATCCATCGGGTCGGCATCGTTGGTCGTTCTGGGGGAAGTTGTTTCTGGCATTTTCTGTCTCCGAAAAGGTCTTCATCTGTAGGCCGCGCCACCTGATGTCAGGTGTGAGGCGTGATTTCTCCATGAGCCACGTTAAAAAGCTGTGCGCGATCGCCCAGACTTTCAAACAGGCTTGCATCTGTTCCCGTCATCCATGCCTGGGCACCCAGGCGCTCCAGCTCATCAAACAACGCGGCGCGGCGGCGGGCATCCAGATGGGCTGCCACTTCGTCCAGCAACAGCAGGGGCGGCGCGCCGAAGCTTGAACAGTGCAGCCGCGCATTGGCGAGCACGAGGCCGATCAGCAGTGCTTTCTGCTCCCCTGTTGAGCAGGCCTGCGCATCCATGTTCTTGGGTGCATGGCGCACCAGCATGTCAGCGCGATGTGGTCCTTCAAGGGCACGACCCGCCGCAGCGTCTCTGCCGCGTGATGACGCCAGCCGCTTGGCAAACGCGTCCTCGATGTCAACCGACGGTGCTGCATTCAGCGTATCATCCACGCCATCCGCAAAGCCTGATGCCAGCGCCACGTCGGCCTTGGGAAAGGCAGTGTCGCTTGGGCCGTTATGTTCAGCAATGGCGGCGGCCAACTGCCCAATGATATGGGACCGGGCGAGCGCAATTGCGATACCATGTTCCGCCATCTGGGCCTCAAGGGCCGACAGCCACGAGGCGTCCCAATTGTCCTCACTCAGGAGCCGGGTGCGCTCGCGCATGGCTTTTTCGTAGGAGGTGACGCGAGACGAGTGCCCGGCATCAAATCCAAGGACCATGCGATCAAGGAAGCGACGGCGTCCGCCGGCGCCTTCCATAAACAGTCGATCCATGTGAGGGGTTAGCCAAAGGGCGCGCACATACTGGCCGAGCACACCTGAGCTTGGCTTGGCTGCCCCATCAACTTTGACGATGCGCTTGTCGCCATCATTTGTGCGGCCAATGCCGGTGCCAAGATCAACAGTCCCTTCCGGGGTCAGCATGGTGGCCGCAACGCCCCATGGCTGTTCTGCCGGCGCGTCTTCGCCTAACGACATGTCACGGGTTG
>JBCBUN010000308.1:0-3210 GCA_039818145.1 Pseudomonadota bacterium | reverse complement strand
GCGCAAGATCGCTGGCAATCACCTCTTCCACGTTTTCGCCGATGCGTAGCTGCCCAAGCGACTGAAGGTTGGGCAGGCCTTCGAGGAACAAGATGCGCTTGATGAGTTCATCCGCATGCTTCATCTCGTCGATGGAGGCGTCGTACTCATGCTCCCCAAGTTTTGACAGACCCCAGTCTTCCAGCATCCGCGAATGCAGAAAGTACTGGTTGATCGCGGTCAGTTCGTTTTTGAGAATCTTGTTGAGGTGGTCAATGACGACCTTTTCGCCCTTCATTGCGATACATCCTTACGCACACTTTGGTGAATCGAATTCCTAGCTTCGGTGCATCCTAGCACGCACCATCAGGCAAGTCCGGCCCGTTTGGCGAAAACGGCAATCACCTCGTCACCTGCTTCTTCCTGCACAAAGTGTCCGGCGTTGGGAATGGTATCGAACGTAGCGCCGTCGATCATCGACGCCCACTGCTTGCCCCATTCCGGTGTGAACACGCCGTCCGCATCGCCGAAGATCACGTGCACCGGCTTGCCCGGCGTCTTGAGCGCTTCAAAACAGCGTTCCTGATCCTTGCCGTTGCCCGCCTCATATTCCCAGTTGGGAATGCACCATGGGAAGCGCCGCGTCCCCGCCCGGCTCTCACCCCCTGCCGTAAACGGTGCCTCATAGGCTGCTTTGATGGCGTCATGATCCGCATCCGGCCGCCGCGATGAGAGCGCCACAATGCCGCCGGACGGGAAATAGCCTTCCATCGCTGCCAGCCACAGCGGGTTGCACGCCGAGTCCCGCCAGAACTTGATACCGTCTGAATACTCGTAGCCCTCATGATGCAGCCACGTATTCATGATGACGATGCGGGAAAACCGTTCGGGCATATCCACCGCCTGCCGCAGCCCGGTCGGCCCGCCCCAGTCCTGCACAAAGACCGTGATGTCCGTGAGGTCCAGCGTCTCAATCAGATGGCGAATGCGTTCGCAGTGCCGCTCGATCACATACCAGCTGTCATCCACCGGCTTGTCCGAGCGTCCAAAGCCCGCCAGGTCATAGGCAATCACCCGAAAGCCGAGATCAAGCAGCGGCTGGATCATCTTGCGGGAGAGATACGCCCAGGTGGGTTCCCCATGGGTCAGCAACGCCACCGGCGCATCCTTGGGCCCCTCATCTATGTGATGAACCCGCAGGCCCTCCCACTCCAGATAGTGCGGGGCATACGGCCAGTCCGGCAGATTTTCGAAATGCGCATCAGGGGTACGAACGAATTCCATGGCAAACGTCTCCGGGTACAATTTGTAGTAGGCATTACATTATCAAGACCTTGCACCAGAAACCTGTGCAGCTTAAGCCTTTGACCACCAAAAAGTTTAGCCGGAGACAAGAGCCATGTCCGCAACGCCCGTCATTTTCGATGGTGTCCGCACCCCCTTTGGTCGCCACGGTGGCGCCATGTCCCGCCTGCGGACCGATGAACTGGCGGCAGCCCCCATCCGCGAAGTGCTCAAGCGTTCCGGGCTCGATAGCGAGGCGGTGGAAGACGTGATCCTCGGCGACACCAATCAGGCTGGCGAAGACAGCCGCAACATTGCCCGCAACGCCTCCCTCATTGCCGGCCTGCCGCAAAAGACCGGCGGCCTCACCGTCAACCGTCTGTGTGGCTCAGGCCTTGCCGCCGTCATGGATGCAGGCCGTGCCGTCAAGTGTGACGAAGGCGACATGTTCATTGCCGGCGGCATTGAAAGCATGAGCCGCGCGCCGCTGGTGATGTCCAAGGCCACCAGCCCGTTTGACCGTGGTCAGCAGCTTGAAGATTCAACCATCGGCTGGCGCTTCCCCAACCGCGACCTCCTCCAGCGCATCGGCAACGACACCATGCCGCAAACTGCGGAGAACATTGCAGAGCGTCTGGGCATAACCCGCGCCGAGTCTGATACTTTCGCTGCAGCGTCTCACCAGAAATACGAAGCAGCTCTTGCCAAAGGCTTTTTCGCTGACGAAATCATGGATCTCGAAGTCCCCGCCGCCAAGCGCAAGGCCCCGCCGGAAATCTGCAACGCAGACGAAGGCCCCCGCCCCGGCACAACCGTGCAAGGCCTGGAAAAACTCCGCCCCATCCATGGCGAAGGTGGCGTTGTGACCGCAGCCAATGCCTCCGGCATCAATGACGGCGCAGCCGCCCTCATCATCGGCAGTGAAGACAAAGGCGCAAGCCTTGGCCTCAAGCCGCGCGCCCGTCTGGTCTCTGCCGCCATCGCCGGCGTTGAGCCACGCGTCATGGGCCTTGGCCCTGTCGACGCATCCAAGAAGGCGCTGGCCCGCGCGGGCCTCTCCCTCAAGGACATGGACGTGCTGGAACTCAACGAAGCCTTTGCCGCGCAGGTGCTCGGCTGCCTCAAGCAGATGGACATTGCCTTTGATGATCCGCGCGTGAACCCAAATGGCGGCGCCATTGCCATCGGTCATCCGCTCGGTGCATCCGGTGCCCGTCTGGCCCTTACTGCCATTCGCGCCCTTGAGGACCAGGACAAGAAATACGCGCTTGTCTCCATGTGCATCGGCATCGGCCAGGGCATTGCGGCCATCTTCGAACGCACCGAATAGCAAAATCTGAATAGCGTCCATGACAAAGCGCCTGCTCATCGTTGCCCATGCGCCATCACCCAATACGGTGGCCATGCGAGACGCTGTGCTGCGTGGCGTACAGCATCCCGATATCGCAGGCGTCACACCTGACGTCCGCTCGCCGTTCGACACGGCTGCTGACGACGTGATGGCAGCTGACGGCATCATTCTGCTGACGACAGAAAATCTCGGCTACATGTCCGGTGCCATGAAGGACTTCTTCGACCGCACCTACTATCCGGTCCTTGAGGAGAAGCAGGGACTACCCTGCGCCCTCATCATCCGCGCCGGCAATGACGGCACCGGCACGAAGCGCGGCCTCGACACCATTCTTACCGGCTTGCGCTGGAAACAGGTCTGCGATCCGCTGATCTGCAAGGGCGAGTGGGACGACGCTTTTCTTCCCCCCTGCGAGGAAGTCGGCATGACCCTCGCCGCTGGGCTTGAAGCCGGCGTCTTTTAGGTCTGGCTGTGTCCCGGTACCCGGACCCCGCAAGAAGCACCCTTACAATCCAAGTCGGCATCTAGAGATTTCATTAAACAACACCCGTTACATGTGTATTTCCGTGCACAGGGACCGGCGGATGAGTTTGTCG
>JBCBUN010000307.1:0-3219 GCA_039818145.1 Pseudomonadota bacterium | reverse complement strand
AATCATCACGTGGGCACGATGAGCGCCGGACGTCCAAAGCTTGGTGCCGTTAACAAGCCAGCCATCTTCTGTCTGCTCTGCCTTTGTGCGTACAGAGGCAAGGTCCGACCCTGAATCCGGCTCGCTCATACCAATGCAAAAGAAGCATTCGCCACTTGCGATCTTGGGCAGATATTTCTGCCGCTGTTCTTCTGTTCCGTAGTTCAGGAGGAGCGGCCCTGACTGACGGTCGCCAATCCAATGGGCTGCAACCGGCGCGCCAGCTGACAGCATCTCTTCCAGCATGACGTATCGGTCAAGCGCTGAACGCTCGTGGCCGCCATATTGTTTGGGCCAGGTCATACCGATCCAGCCTTTCTGGCCGAGCTTGCGGCTGAAATCGGCATCCCAACCCATCCAGGTTTCAGCGCGTTTGCGGGCCGGGAATCCGTCAAGCTCGGTTGCGAGGAAAGCGCGAATGTCATCCCGCAGCGCCAGGGCGCTGTCAGGCAAATCGCATGGGTCAAATCGGAATGTCTGCATGATGAAGTAATGCCAAGGATTGGGGTTGCTCACGATTGCCGAAGACTCTGCCCCGGCACTCCCTGACAGAGCAAGCTAGAGCGAAAGCCCGCCAGCGCCACCATCAACGCGGAGATTGACGCCCGAGATATGGCTTGCAGGTTTACTCGCTAAAAACAGGACGCTTGCGGCAACTTCTTCACGTGTCGACATGCGACCGGACGGGTTGCCGCCTCCCATTTCTTCCATGGCTCGCTTTTCAATCTCGGCCCAATCGGAACCCCAGCCTTTTCTTTGCGCCCGTGCCCTGAAATGTGCTTCGACTTCATCGGTTTTGATCAGCCCGGGACTCACGAGGTTCACCGTGATCCCATGAGGCCCAAGCTCGCGCGCAAGACTTGCGGACGCTGCGGCAAGCGCACTTTTTGCGGCATAGTAATGTGGTGTTCGCGCTGCTGGTTGCACTGTGCCCAGAGTGCCCAGGTTGACGATGCGACCGAAATGCTCTGCCTTCATGTGTTCGGATGCCAAAGCAGACAGACGCACCATTGAAAGCACATTGCGCTCATAGTCCGCGTGCCATGTTTCAGCCTTCGTATCGGTCCACCGGCCAGGCGCGACCCCGCCCCAGTTGTTGATGAGAATGGAGGGTGCGGTCGCGTTCTCGATCGTGCCGGCCATAGCCTGATGGGCACCTTCATCGGTTGTCAGGTCACCCCAGACCGCAAGTGCTGCATGCCCCGCATTCTGGATTTGGTGCACAACAGTGTCCGAATCACCCTGAGCGGGACCGTGGACCGCAACCTGGGCGCCTTCCGCCGCAAGCATGGACGCGATGATGGATCCGGTGCCGCGATGGGCCCCGGAAACCAACGCAACTGTGCCAGTCAGACCAAGATCCACCTTAGCCCCTCCCAGACGAAGCAGCGTGGATGGCTACTCCAAAGCTTGGGGCATGCCGTAACTGTGCTCGCGGCGAATGCGCGCGCGACGACGGTGAGACAAAATTGCCCTTACGGCGAAGCCCAAAGCGAACCCGGCAACAAAAACGGCAACAAGAACAAACAGACCCTGCATCATGTGACACGACCCATTTGGTGGCATTGAGCACTCGGGCAGTGCGTGTTTTTTCCGACGGGCTGAAACATCCGCTCGCCTGCGCAACGCTTTTTGCCACCTGTGACAGTGCCACGGTGAACATGCCCTAGGGTTTCCTATCCGCTGGAAAGTTTATCGTGATTTGGCCGACTGGCAAGCGTTGATCCGTCCCAGCCAGGCCGCTGAGAGCAAATGTCATCGAGCTGTCAAACCACCGTCAACGACCACTTCGGCCCCGGTCATGAATGCAGAGTCCTCGCTTGCGAGGAAAACAACTGCGTTCGCGACATCTTCGGGAAGACCAAGGCGTCCGAGAGGATGCAGCATGGTGACGAGTTCCGTCGCTTCGTTGTCGGACACACCCATGTTGCTGGAGAACTGGCCAACAAGATCTCGCCCCATATTCGTGTCGATAACGGCGGGGTGGATTGAATTGGCGCGGACCTTGGCTTCGCCGTCTGCGCCTTCAAGGGCCAGTGACTTGGTGAGGAGCCGTACTGCGCCCTTGGACGCGTGATAGGCTGTGCCACCGGACGCACCAATGAGACCGGCGACCGACGACAGGTTTACGATAGACCCGCCGCCGCGCCATTTGCCTGCGCGTTCGCGGATAGCCGGCAAGGCTGCCTTGCAGCCAATAAACACACCATCGACATTGATCGACATCATCTGTCGCCAGTCGTCGAGACTGATCTCAGCGATCGGGCGGTTGTAGTAGATGCCTGCGTTATTTACGAGAACATCAAGACCGCCAAAGCGTGACACTGCTTCGTCAACCGCTGCTGCCCAATCGCCTTCCGACGTAACATCATGGTGGATGTAGTGCGCCTGGCCGCCGTTCGCGGCAATAGAATCCGCAGTCTCGCGACCCTGATCGTCCAGAATATCTGTCAGCAATACACTGGCGCCGGCCGCTGACAGTCTTTTGGCAGCTTCAGCGCCAAGACCACGGGCAGCACCTGTTATGAGCGCAACTTTTCCATCGCAGCGGTTCATCCGCTTTCCTCCTGTTTTGTTTTTCAGGAGCAATGGTGGGCGGGCAGACGCGTGCGGTCAACCGCGATGCGTTTGTCGTGTGGGGAATTTGGGCGGGTAGTTTTTAGTCTGACGCGAGTGAAGCGGCGGAAACGATGACACGAGGTGTGTCATGGGCCACGCCGTAAGTTACGCCAACATGGAGACCAGCTGCAAAGGCACCACCGGTCATCGAGGCGAGCATCAGCCCCGCGAGGAGCGTCGACGCGCGCGGTCCACGGCGCTTCGACGGAAAGAACATCATGCGTTTCGACATTGCATTTACCTAGCAAGTACTCTCAGGACCAAGCACTACCAAGCTCGTGCCCTTACTGGGACTGACTATGCATGAATGCCCATTAAGAAAACGCAAATTGGCCGAATGAAATTTGGCACAAAATTGGACATCGAATGACTATCGAGATCCTGTGCCGCCAATGGATCTAAGGCCGGTAGAATATGAGGTTGAATGCTGAGGAGGTTGGCCTTGCCGAGGCCGCCCATTGCGGCTCAACCCAATGCTTGTGAAACAGCGTTGCGCCAAATGTTGGGTCAGTCGCTCGCTCCGTCAGAACACAACAGAACGCGGATATGATCTGAGCATGC
>JBCBUN010000306.1:0-3231 GCA_039818145.1 Pseudomonadota bacterium | reverse complement strand
AACGAGGCCAGAACCATGGCCAGCATCGCTATGGCGGTCTTCAGGAAGTCCATGATCGTCTCCTACATTCGGCCAGCGACCGAGGTGCGCTGGCCGGCCCAACGGATCGCTTACTCAGATGATGGCAGTCCAAAGAGATCAGACGGTGTGCTTGGCTCCTGCGGCGCTGCAGGTGCGGGAGCTTGTGCTGCAGGCTGCTGCACAGATGGCGCATTGGGGTCCAGAATTTCCTCAGGGCAGGGGAAGCCACGTTCGATGATGGCTGCAATCACGGTGAAGGCGGGTGTGCTTTCAAGCTCGGGCTGTTCCTTGCGCAGGGTTGTGAGGCGTTCCGCAATGGCGCTCAGCTTTGGCTGCTTGTCCACCTCGATGCAGAACTGACCGGTCGGCATCAGCTCCGGCGGAGCCATCAGCACGTGCAGCGCACCAGCGACATATCCAGCGCAGAAGGCTGATTCCTCTGCGGCTTCGTTTTCACAAAAGTTGTCCACCAGTTCTTTTGTGGAAACCCATTGGGCGTTTGCGGGTTGTGGCAGAAAGAAGAACACTGTCAGGGCTGCAGCGACAGCGCATGTCAGAGCACCTGACCCCTTGGAGGCGGATTCAGGTCCGACTGATGTGCGCAGGAGAGACAAAATCTTCATGGTCGTTGAGTTCCTCAATTCTGGCCGCAGGCGGTCAGTTGGTTCTGGTTGTGCTGCTGCGGAATGCCACCTTGTATGAGAGCGGCTTTTCTTCAGTGTTCTCGATATCGTGCGGGCAGCTTCTTGTACATGCCGTATTTGTGCATGAGGTAAATGTGATGTTCAGTGCCTAATGGCTGTCTCTGGCATCAATAAGGCAAGTGGTTAACTCGGTTATGACCTCGCAAGGCGACCAGACAACGTCCAGCGGACCGTCTTCGGCGGAGGACAAAGCCCCCGCGCCAGAAGGCAACCAGCCACGCCGGAGCTTTCTCAGGCGCATTCGCTGGTGGGTGCTGGGGCTTTTTCTGGTCCTGGGTCTCGGTATCGCAGGGCTTGTTCATTATCTGCCGTCGCTGGCACGCCCTGTGGTGCAGTCAGTGGCTGCCGACCTTGGGCTTGAAGGCCTTGATCTGCGTTTCGAGCACATTGGCTGGCGGACAGCGACGCTGTCCGATGTGACGGTGGGCGGTGGTGATGCGGAAGACAACGCACTCTCCGTCGGCCGCATAGACCTGACCTACACTCCCATGGAGCTTTGGGCAGGGCGGATCGGCACCGTGTCTTTGCAGGATCTGGTTCTGCGCGGGCGGATGGTTGACGGCGCCCCGGACTTTGGCGGTCTCAATCCACTCATTGACCAGTTGTTGGCGCCTGGTGATCCATCGACGACCAGTGAACAGGCTTCAGTACCGCTCGACCGGGTGGATCTGCGCAATGGAACGCTTTTTCTGGAGACGCCGGACGGAGATATGCAGGTCGGCCTTGATGGGGCTTTTGACGTTGCGCGGGATACATCTGCTCTGGCCGCGGGATTTGATGTTCGCCTGAGTGGTGACCTGGCACGCGGCGGTGGGCGGGTCGATGCCGCGAGCGATGTGGACGGTCAGGTGCTGCGGCTCACATCTTTTAGTCTTGAAAGCGATCATGACCGGCTCCCCGGCAAAATCTCCCTGTCCGAGTTCGGGTCTGACATACGTCTTGGCGATGGCGGGATTGTTGAAGCATCCATCGCAGGCGATCTGGCCTTTGCGGAACGTGCCGATCAGCCGCTGCCCGTCATATATGCGTCCGCCCCGATTGATCTGACCGCGCGGTTTGATCTGGAGGAGGGGGTAGGGTCCTTTTCCATGAGTGAGTGCATGCCGGTGGCGTTGAAGGCGGCCGCTGATGCCGTGTGGAAGCTGGACGACCTGCAGCTATGCCCTGCGGCCACTGATCCTGTGCTCAGCATTGATGTTGGATCGACGTCGTTGCGGTCAGATTTCAGCTTGATGCCGGCCCGCATCGAGCTTGCTGGTACGCTCGCAGGCGTATTGCCGCAGATGGACACCACCATTCGTCAGAGTGCGGATGGTCAGGTTGTCGCGGCGATGACGATGAAGGGCGGCGATCTTGCGCTGCCTCAGCAGGCCCTGCGTCTAGAAAATGTGTCTGCCGATGTCACCCTGGCACCTGGCGCTGCCGGACAGATCGCGCGACTGGAGATCGATCGTGTGCGGGTGACCGATACGCAGGCGGCCAAACGGTTTGCCCCAGTCGTCGCATCCGCGTCCCTGTCGCTGGACGGACTTGGCGAAGACAGTTTGCTGGCGAGCCGTCTTAAGGGGCCTCTTACGGTCAGGACACCCACCGGTGTGCTGCTGACACAAGCGACCGTCACACACCAGCTTGCGACCAATGAAGGGCATCTTGAGTTCAATGCGGGGCCTTTGACCTTTGCTGAAGGCGGATTGCAACCACAGGAACTTGCGCCCGTGCTGCTGGGGGTCGTGGCTGCTGTATCCGGACAGGTGTCGGCCGCCGGGACCATTGCCTGGACCAACAAGGGTGTGCGGCGTTCGTCTGCACGGGCGGAACTTGTGAATGTCGGGCTGCAGGCATCGGCTGCTCGGTTTGCACAGGTCTCCGGAGACATAGAGTTTTCCAGTCTGGTTCCGGTGCGCACGCGCGGCACCCAGGCCATTTCGATTGGTGTGGTGGATGCAGGATTGCCCCTTGAAGGGGGAATCGCACTGGTGCGTGTCGAAGGCGGCGGCGATGTCATTATCGAGAATGCGCAATGGCCGTTTGCCGGCGGACAGCTCGTGCTGACGTCAGGTGCGCTCAATACGCGTGCGGATGTTCAGCGGGCGGAACTTGCAGCCTTGAGTGTCAACCTGACCGACCTTCTCGATCTGGTGGAAATGGAGGGGTTGTCAGGTGAAGGGGTGCTTGGGGGCGCGGTCCCGATCGAGATCAGGGACGGGTCCGTCTATGTGATGCAGGCGAAACTGGCGGCGGAACCCGGCGGTGTCGTCCGCTACCAGAATGCGAGCACGGATGCTGCAGGACAGACTGCTGAAGGCGCGAACATCGCGTTTCAGGCGCTGGAAAACTTCCATTTTCAGGTTCTGAGCCTTGAGATTGACGGGCCGGTGGATGGCGATCTGACGCTCAAGATCACGCTGCAGGGTGCCAACCCTGATCTGCTTGAGGGGTATCCGGTGCATCTCAATATCAGCACTCAGGGGGCGTTTCTGGATCTCCTCAGGCGCGGCACGGTGGG